>JBKBSS010000320.1:0-3604 GCA_046291385.1 Emticicia sp.
GCAAGTTGTGTCCTTCTCCTGGGATGTAGGCATTCACTTCTTTTTGATTTGTTAAGCGAACACGAGCAACTTTACGAAGTGCTGAGTTAGGCTTTTTGGGGGTCGTAGTGTAAACACGAGTACAAACGCCACGACGCTGCGGACATGAATCCAAAGCGGGCGACTTAGACTTCCAAGTCATTTGTTCTCTGCCGTTTCTTACTAACTGCTGTATAGTAGGCATTTTGTTAAAAAATTGTTTTCGTTAGATACTAATTTCCAATTAGGGTTGCAAAGGTACGAGTTTTATTAATAAAAGAAAAACTTTTATTAAAGATATTGTTGATTTATTGGCTTTTTGTTTGTAAAAGGTAGAATTTTTGACATTTTATGTGTTCACAAAAAAAGGTAGCCTTCAATCAGGAGACTACCTTTCATATTGATTTTGACTAATTTTAATCTAAACTGCTACTTTTCTGTGCCAAAAATTTTCTTAACACTATTTTCTTTTCACTCCAATTCTACATTCATTTTGGCTAAGTAATCGCCCAAATTCATTGAAATACCTTCAAAAAGTTCAATGTCTTTTTTCCAATTGATAATTCTCCAATCTTGTTCGGGTTCGGCTACCCAAACACTTTGCGTAGCGGTAAAAACCCAAATTACTTTTTTTACACCGAACTCTAAAAGTCGCTGGGTTTTTCGGGTAACATAAAGGTTTTGAGAAATATTTTCGGTATCAATTTCTACATCAACTTCTACTTGTAGCAATGGCGGAACATCAAAGTAACGCTTCGTAAATTTTTCAATCTGACCAATGTGATAAAGCACAATATCTCCAGAAAAATTATTTCGATGGCTTAAATGGAGCCCTGGTTCACCTGTTAAAATTAGGTAGTTAAAATCGTCTAAATTTTTAATTAAAATCTTCTGAATAAAATTGATAATCAAACTTTGTAAACTACTTGCTCCCATAATTTCCTCCAAATTTTTATGCCCGTACATCACACTTCGATAACCTTTATAATAAATCGGCTGTCCGTCTAAAACTTCTTTTATCAAAGATGCTGGCACTCGTCTCTCACGTTTTTTTGGTGCTACAATGATTGCTTCCATCTATCTATTGTTTTATATTCAGTAAAAATAAGCAAAGACTTTATGCTTTTGTTAAATTCCTGAAAAAATAATTGTAAAATACGAACAAGGCATTTGTGGCATAATTTTCGTTTTATTTTCAAAAATCACCATTTTCTGAGCAAATCTGCGTAATTTTGTATTTTAATCATTCATTCACAAATAATATGACTACCGAACAATTGAAGGAGTTAAAGGCCAGATTAGCGGCTTTGAGGGGGTATCTTTGACTACGATAGCAAAAAAGAACAACTCGAAGATTTAGAAAACCAAACCGCTCAACCCGAATTTTGGACTGATGCCACCAAAGCCGAAAACGTAATGAAACAAGTACGTGCCTTGAAAGGTTGGACTGGCGGATACGAAAATGCGAATGCCGTAATCGGCGACCTCGAAACGCTTTATGAGTTTTATGAAGCGGGCGACGTAACCGAAGAGGAAGTTGACGAAGAAGCAAAAAAAGTAATAACCGTTTTGGAAGATTTGGAGTTAAAACGAATGCTTTCAAACGAAGAAGACCAAATGAGTGCCATTCTCGAAATAAATGCTGGTGCTGGCGGTACTGAAAGCCAAGACTGGACAAGTATGTTGATGAGAATGTATCTGATGTGGTGCAATAAGAAGGGTTATAAAGTATCAGAACTTGACTTTCAAGATGGTGATACTGCGGGCGTAAAGTCGGTTTCGTTACAAATTGATGGGCCAATGGCTTATGGTTTCTTGAAATCAGAAAATGGCGTGCATCGTTTGGTCAGAATTTCACCTTTCGATTCTAATGCCCGACGACATACTTCATTTTCATCGGTTTTTGTGACGCCATTAGTTGACGAAACAATTACGATTGAAATAAATCCTGCTGATATTGAAATCCAAACCTCTCGCTCAGGCGGTGCTGGTGGACAAAATGTCAATAAAGTAGAAACAAAAGTACAGCTTACGCACAAACCTACGGGAATCGTAATCGTTTGTCAAGTTGACCGTAGTCAACTCGGAAACCGTGAACGTGCCATGCAAATGTTAAAGTCGAAGCTTTATCAGTTAGAAGTTGACAAACGCAATGCTGCAAAAGCCGAAACTGAAGCAGGAAAAATGAAAATTGAGTGGGGTTCGCAGATACGAAGCTACGTTTTAGACGACCGCCGAGTAAAAGACCACCGAACTAATATTCAGACTTCAAACACCGAAGCGGTATTGAATGGAGATATTGATGAGTTTATCAAAGGTTATTTGATGGAAAACTAATCTTGAATTTCTATATAAAAGCCTGTAAATGTCAAAAAATCTGACTTTACAGGCTTTTTTCATGCAAACTGCTTTACTACTTTCATAATACGCTCAGTATCAACGCTATTTTTTTGCCATTCTTCCAAGCGTTTATTCATCACTCTAAACCAAATCGGTGGCACGAGCGACATCAAAATCATCATCGTATAGCCGTAGGGCAACTGCGGGCTTTCATCAAAATGTCGAAGCACTTGATAAGGTCGAGACGCATAGGCGTGATGGTCAGAGTGCCGTTGCAGATGAAAAAGTAGTAGATTACTGTAAAAATGGTTGGCATTCCATGAATGCAACGGATTTACTTTTTCATAACGTCCATTTTCGAGCTGTTTCCGCAAAATCCCGTAATGTTCAATATAATTGACACATTCTAAAGATAAAATGGCAATAATACTTTGCACCGCAAAAAACGTTGGCACAATCCATAAAATTTCTTGCATTGATTTACTAAACGAAACTGTAAGCACATAGCAGAGAAGAATTGGCAACATTACCGCCCAAATCATTTCGTTATTGAAACTCCAAATTTTCTTATTTTCCTTTTGAAGAAGCTTCTTCTCAATATTCCACGCACTTCTGAATCCGCCGAATAAACTTTGAACCCAAAAAGCAAAAACAGTTTGGTTTTTGCGAGCGGTTGCGGGGTCGAGCGGCGTTGCTACGTGCGTATGATGTCCACGATTGTGTTCAACAAAAAAGTGCATATAACAAACCGAAATCAACGCCGCACGGGCATGAAATTGTGCAATTAAACTCTTACGATGACCTAATTCATGGGCAACATTAATAATGGTAGAAGCATAAACTCCTTGACTAAGCATCAGGCCAAAAATCTGATACCAAGTGAGATTATCGTGCGTAAGAGCATAACAGCCCCACAAAAGCATAAAATATTGAATGTAAACGTGCGAATAGACCAAAAAATCAAAGTATCGGTCATTCAGAAGCTTTTCGTATTCTTCGGTACTGGCGTTTTGCGAGTCTCGACTTACGATTTCATCCAAAATCGGAATTAAGCAGTAGGCGTAAATAAAAACAAAAAATGTCCAATTTGGAGTAATGTAATAATAGCCCAACAGAAAGAAGGCAATAAAAGAATAGCCCCATGCAAAACCGATTTTTTTTCTGATACTCATGGTTTACTGATTTTTCGTTGTAAATTTAGTGAATTAATACAAATCTTATAATTTTGTTGGATATATCCTACTAT
>JBKBSS010000321.1:0-3596 GCA_046291385.1 Emticicia sp.
ACGTTTTCATTGAGGCGGTCAAGCACGATTTTCAAGAAACTCGTCAAGGCCATTGTTCGCTCAAACAATCGTCCTACCCAAAATAAATTCTCGGCATTTCTACTTGTAAGCGAGTTATTATGCTGATTATTTGCTGTTTTTCGTACAACTATGCGTTCGTAATGCTCGGTTGGGGTGTCGGTAACAATCCAAGTATCTTTCGATAAACCACCCAATTGATTTGAGATAACAAACTTATCTTTTACTGGCGAACTGCGAGTAAGTCCGCCTTGCATGACTTTATAATCATTGCCGTCCGATACTAAAAATGTGCGGATTGCGGCAAATCGTGGTACTAACTTTCCATCAATAAACGAAGGAGTTGTAGAAAGACTTACTTCTTCTTGAGCCACAAAATCTTTCGGATTTTGCAAAATCATCTGACGAAGTTTTTCTAAATCTTCCTTGCTCATTTGCCGCCCGTAGAGCGACTTAAAACCTTGTTTACGATTGGCTTTCTTGATGATTAGTTTATCCAAATTACTTAATACATAATTTAGTTCTCGTGGTTGTCCACACCACCAAGTAGCCACCGAATTCATCAATAATTGTTCTCCGAGCAAAAATTTACAGGCGTTTTGCATAAAAGCCATCATGCCATAATTTTCGACAACACTCGTGCCTGGAGGATTCACAACCGCCACATTGCCCATCCGCATGACTTGCAACAAACCTGGAACTCCTAAAAGTGAATTTTGGCGGAGTTCGAGTGGGTCGCACCATTCGTCGTCCACTCGTCTAATAATCACATCGACACGTTCTAAACCGTCGATTGATTTTAGCCAAACAAAGCCATCTCTTACCAATAAATCGCTGCCTTGTACGAGCGTATAACCTAAATATGAAGAGAGATAAACATGCTCGAAATAAGTTTCATTGCCCGCCCCTGGAGTCAAGAAAACAACATTAGGGTTTTCGTTGGAAAGATTTCCCAGCGTAGCAACTGTCTGCTGTAAATGGTTGAAATAAGGTGAAAGCCTATTTCGGTAAATATTTTTGTTGAGTTCGGGGAAAACCTTTGCCATTACCGTTCGGTTTTCGAGGGCATAACCCGAACCCGAAGGCGATTGTGTCCTGTTATCCAACAGCCACATTTTGCCGTCTGGCCCACGAGCCATATCGCAAGCATAAATCAATAGTTGATTTTGAAGCTTTTGTTTTACATCGAAGCAAGGTTGCAGAAAGCCCGAATTATCGAAAATCAATTCGGCTGGAATGATATTTTTTTTAATCAGTAATTGCGGCCCGTAAATATCTTTCAAAATCAAATCAAGCAAATTAGCTCGTTGTTTGAGTCCTTTTTCGATAGTTTGCCACTCTTTCTGATGAATCAAAAACGGAATTGGGTCGAGTTTCCAAGCACGGTTTCCACCATTATCCGCATTATAAACATTATAAGTAACACCGTTTTCTTTGAGTTTATCAATTATTTCTTGGTTACGAAGCCCCAACTCTTCCATACCAATCGACTCCAAAGTGTCGAACAGACTTCGCCAATGAGGTTTCACCTGACCATTATGGTCAATGACCTCATCGTATGAGTTGATTGTTTTTTTATATGAATTGAGCAGGCTCAAAGATAATTTTTCTGTCATTTATTACTTTTATAGGTCATTCACAAAATAATACTTTTTAACTGGGAAAAACCAATAAATTTTTGAATTAAACAAATAAACTGCTTGATGATGGTTTTGAGTATTTGTACTTATTTCTTTGCTTTCCAAAAATGTCTTAAATCTAAGGTATTTGGATACTCTGGATTTATCAATTCAATTGGCGTGTCGGGTCTGAGGTCGGTTTTGGTTTGAGCCACAAATCTCGAAACCGTTGGCGTATCGAATACTGGGGCGGTTTGCTCAATTGTACTCGAAGGCGTATGTCCAAAATCCCAAAAACGACTGATTTTACGAGATTCTGCTTCGTAACTATTCACAGGATAAGTATCAAAACTTCTACCGCCTGGGTGGGTCACAAAATAAGTACAGCCACCGATTATTCGGTTATTCCAAGTATCAACAATATCAAAAACCAAAGGTGCATCAACGCCCACATTCGGGTGTAATGCCGATGGTGGATTCCACGCTTTATACCTGATTCCTGCTACATATTCTCCTTTTGTTCCTGTACTTCTCAACGGAATTCGACAGCCTTTGCAAAGCAAAATATGACGTTCTGGAATAATCCCCGAAACTTTTACTTGTAATCTTTCGAGTGATGAATCAACAAAACGAGCTGTTCCCGAATTTGATAATTCTTCGCCCAAAACGTGCCACGGCTCAATTCCCAAACGAATTTCGAGTTGGATATTATCGACCGTGATTCCGCCATGATGCGGAAAACGGAACTCAAAGAATGGGTCGAACCACGAAATATCAAAATCATAACCGCCTTCTTTTAAGTCGTTTACGACATCAATCATGTCAAGATAGGCAAAATGTGGCAATAAAAATTTATCGTGCAATTCCGTTCCCCATCTGATTAGTTTTTTCTTGTAAGGTTTTTTCCAGAATTTCGCCACCAACGCACGAACCAAAAGGGTTTGTACCAAATTCATGTGTTTGTGAGGCGGCATATCGAATGCTCTCAATTCCAAAATTCCCAAACGACCCGTTGGCGAATCGGGTGAGTATAATTTATCAATACAAAACTCCGTTCGGTGGGTATTTCCTGTAATATCGGTCAATAAATTTCTGAAAATACGGTCAACCATCCAAAATGGCACTTCTTTATCTTCGGGAATTTGCTCAAAAGCAATTTCCATTTCATAAAGGCGTTCGTCACGGCCTTCGTCAATGCGTGGAGCTTGGCTCGTTGGCCCAATAAATGGCCCCGCAAAAAGATAACTCAATGCTGGGTGATGTTGCCAATAAGTAATCAGACTTTGCAATAAATCTGGTCGGCGAAGCAGCGGACTATCTTCGGGTTTTGCTGCCCCGATTGTTACGTGGTTTCCTCCGCCTGTGCCTGTATGGCGGCCATCAACCATGAATTTTTCTGTACCCAGACGAGCAAAAAAAGCTTCTTCGTAAAGAGCAGTTGTATTATCTACAATTTCTTGCCAGGTTTTGGCAGGATGCACGTTTACTTCAATAACCCCAGGGTCAGGCGTTACCATCATTTTTTCGATGCGGTAATCAGATTTTGGTGTATATCCTTCAATTCTGACTGGTATTTGAAGTTTTTCGGCGGTTTTTTCTACCGAAGCCACCATATCAAGATACGTTTCGAGATAATCGGTGGGCGGAAGGAAAACGTAAACGATTCCGTCACGCTCTTCTACGCACAAAGCCGTTGAAAATGTATCAATTTCAAAAAGTAGCGAAGCGTCGCCCGAATTTTCTTTTTCCTCACTTTCCTCTTCCGAAATTTTCTTTTCGGGAGCTTTATAATTGGGTGAAGTTGAGCCGTATCGTTCTTCGAGCGACTGATTGAAATCGCCCAAAGGAGGTAATTCTTCAAACAAACTTCTTTCTACTGGATGCTCACGTTTGAGTTTTGATGTTTTTGGTAAAGACTCCAATGGCAAACGTAATCCGATTGGAGAATTTCCTGGAATT
>JBKBSS010000322.1:0-3578 GCA_046291385.1 Emticicia sp.
TATGATGAACTAATTTTCAAAAATCACGCCGAACGAATGCGGATTTTGGGCATGATTGAGCTGCGTGTTGATATGATTGTAGTGGCAATGTGCTTGATTCGTTTTGTTATTCAAACACTTGAAATTCAACGCATTAGGGTTTCGAGCTATGCTCTAAAAGAAGGCGTTATGGCAAAAGTACTGAGTTAGGTTTACGATATATTTATTACTGCGAACTGGAAGTTCGCTCCACAAAAAGTCCTTTAATTTTAGAATCAAGGGGCCTTTGCGTTATTCATTTAGTCTATTTTATCCTCATTTTGTTTTTACGTAAACCATTGATAATAAAAAATTTGCGTTACTATGGTCTGCCGACTATTGACCGTCGACTAAAGTACTGGAACAAAAACAAACATCAATTTGATTGTTTATAAATCGCTGATATTCAGTGTTTTATAATTCGTAAATCGTAATTAGTTCCTCTACTTACATACATCGAAGTTCTACCGTAAACAAACTATCGTAAACCTTTATAGCCTTGATAGCAAACCTAATCATTCCGACATCAATAATACTAAAAAGTGAGAACTATTTTCATTTTTTAGTCCAAATAATACGTTAAAATTTCTTATTTTTGAAAATTCTTTTTGATTAAAAACCTATTGCTATAAACCTATATTCAGCCCAGTACCAATATGCTTAAATTAGTAAAAAATGCTACATTAAACCCTGATAATCAAGCTGTTATTTCTGATAGTCAATCATATACTTACCAAGAATTGCTTGATTCTTCGCATCAATTTGCTTCTTTACTGCTTGAAAATACCTTCGATTTAAACGAAAAACGGGTAGCATTCATGGTTTCACCAGGGTTCGATTATGTAAACATACAATGGGGAATCTGGCGTGCAGGCGGAATTGCCGTGCCGTTGTGCATTAGTTATCCGTTGCCTTCTTTGCAGTATGTTATCGAAGATACAAGAGCAGAAATAGTAATAGCTGGAGCAGAATATGCTGAAATTTTACAACCACTGGCAGCCGAAAAAAGCTTTCGTTTTATTATTTTGCCAGAAATCAATAAAGCGGCTATTCAGCTAAAAAAACTACCGAATTTACAGTCAAGCCGCAAGGCGATGATTCTTTATACAAGTGGAACGACCAATCTACCGAAGGGCGTCGTAACAACTCATTCCAATATCGAAGCACAGGTTTCGACCTTAGTAAAATCATGGCAATGGTCGGCCAAAGACCATATTTTGTGCATATTACCGCTACATCATGTGCATGGAATCATCAATGTAATTTCGTGTGCTTTGTGGTCGGGAGCAACGGTTGAATTTTTGCCTTCATTCTCGGCAGAGGGTGTTTTTGGAGCATTCCAAAAAGGAAAAATCAATGTTTTCATGGCCGTTCCGACGATTTATTTCAAACTTATCTCGCATTGGGAAAGCCTTCCTGCCGACCAACAAAAACAAATAACCGATACACTTGCCAAATTCCGTTTGATGGTGTCAGGTTCGGCAGCTTTGCCAGTTTCGGTGATGGAAAAATGGAAAACAATCAGCACTCATACCCTACTCGAACGCTACGGAATGACCGAAATCGGCATGGGAATCAGTAATCCGTACGATGCCGAACGAAAGGCTGGCTACATAGGAAAGCCACTTTCAGGCGTAAAAGCAAGGCTTGTCGATGAAAACAATGTAGTTGTAAAACGTGGGCAAGCAGGTGAAATCCAGATAAAAGGTAAAAATGTTTTCTTGGAATATTGGAACAAACCCGAAGCTACTCAAAAGACCTTCACGGCCGATGGCTGGTTTAAAACTGGCGATATAGCGGTAGTAGAAAAAGGATATTATCGAATTTTAGGCCGTGATTCAATTGATATTATTAAATCTGGTGGCTATAAAATTTCGGCTCTCGAAATTGAAGAAATCCTTCGCACACACGATGCCATCAGCGATTGTAGCGTAGTGGGCGTTCCAAACGAAGAATGGGGCGAACTCGTAGCAGCCGCAATCATCGTAAACGATCAAAACTTAGACCTAAAAGCCCTCAATATGTGGATGCGTGAAAAAATGCCCGCCTATAAAACCCCACGCCAATACAAAATAATAGAAGAACTCCCTCGCAACGCCATGGGCAAGGTGACTAAGAATGACTTGAAAAAACTATTCAACTGAAATAAAATTCACTAAGTGTAGGTCACCACGGAGACACGAAGAACACAAAGTTTCACGGAGAAATACATGTCTCTGGATAAATAAAACTAACCTAAATAAATGATAATCTACGGAGTAGCCATTTTGGCTTTTTGTTATGTAATTGGCCAACTTTTTGGCGAATTTTTGGGCAAAATCATCGGAGTTGATGCCAATGTTGGGGGTGTTGGTTTTGCGATGTTACTGCTCATCATACTCAGCGATTGGCTCAATAAAAAAGGCTACCTCGACCGAAATACAGAAAACGGTATCATGTTTTGGAATCAAATGTATATTCCTATCGTAGTAGCGATGTCGGCAACCCAAAATGTGCGAGTGGCCGTTTCGAGTGGTTTTATTGCGGTCTTGGCGGGCCTTGTTCCTATCGTTATTTGTGCCATTACGATTCCGTTTTTGGCGAGACTCTCAAAAAACACCCAACTCGACTAAATGGAAATCATCGCAAAATTTCTCGAAAAAAATGGTTTGGTGGTAGCTTTCCTCATGGTGGGTATCATCATTTATGTATCGGGCATTATTTCTGATAAACTTACTAATAAAAAAATTCCAGCATCAGCCATTGCGATTTTGGCAGGCTTAATTTTGGCCTACATCGGCGGCGTTTGTACCAAAGGTGAAAAAGGCATTGCCGACATCAAAATATTTTCAGGCTTTGGCACAATGGGCGGCTCAATGCTCCGTGATTTTGCCATTACTTCTACCGCAATGGGAGCAAGCTTTTTGGTAATGAGACGCACGGGCTGGGTTGGTGCATTATCGCTCTTTTTGGGTATTGTCTTATCGTTTTTGAGCGGTGTTGTGGTGGCTTTGCTCGGTGGCTACACCGATGCCATTAGCCTAACCACCATCGGAGCTGGTGCGTGTACGTATATCGTGGGGCCTGTAACGGGTGCGGCCATCGGAGCAAACTCTAATGTGATGGCACTAAGCATTGCAGCGGGCGTAGTAAAAGCCATAGCCGTAACGATTGGCACCCCATTTATTGCCAAATACATCGGTCTCAACAACCCACATACGGCAATGGTTTTTGGTGGACTAATGGGAACAACCAGCGGCGTAACAGCAGGTTTAGCAGCCACCGACCCTAAATTAGTGCCTTACGGAGCATTAACCGCCACTTTTTATACAGGTCTGGGCTGTCTTTTTTGCCCTTCGGTTTTATTTTTACTAATGAAAATGATATTTGGGTAATTGTAGGACAAGTTTTCAACTTGTCAGTTGCCGAGAATAAAAACAATAAAAGTTCGACTCCTCCAAAGTCGGAAAATCTCTCCTATCCTTTCTCCCCGAATTTCATTCGGGGCTATTCAAGTTTGACCACGAAGTGGACAGCCTTAGTAAATCCACAATTTAATATTACCAAGAAAACTTTCAATA
>JBKBSS010000323.1:0-3568 GCA_046291385.1 Emticicia sp.
CCTGCGGTTTCGATATTGTAGCGTTTGATTAATTCTAAAACTCCAAACGGCGTAGCCGAAATATAAGCAGGTAATCCTTTGGCCATTCGACCAATATTTATTGGGTGAAAACCATCAACATCTTTGCGTGGCTCGATGGCTTCGATTACTTTATCTACGTTTATGTGGGCAGGAAGCGGCAGTTGAACGATGAAACCATCAACGTCATCATCTTCGTTGAGCTGTTGAATGATTTCGAGAACTTCTTCTTCGGTGGTGCTTGAATCACGGCGAATGAGGGTTGATTTAAAACCAATTTCTTCACAAGATTTGATTTTGCTTGCTACGTAAGTTTCGCTTGCACCATTATCACCAACCAAAATTGCTGCCAAATGTGGAATTTTTCCACCATTAGCTTTTTGTTTTTCGACTTCTATTTTGAGTTCTTGCTTGACTTGAGCAGAAATAAGTTTACCATCAATGATTGTCATGGAGCTGATTTTTTATTGAAAGTGCAAAGGTAAGAAGATAATTACGAATTACGAATATTCTTGCGGACTGACTCACGGTAGCCGAGCAAAGTCGAGGCTTTTTATAACTTTTTCCATGTCAAATTCATCTTCACCGCTTACATTTACAACGTTCTTCAAATCTTTACGGGGTTTTCCGAATTTTAGGAAAGATTGCCAAACGTGGTCAATAAACCAAGTTGGTTCGTAGCCCCAACGAATATCCATTGCTCGGCGAATCAGAAAGGTTCGTTTTGAAATTTTTACATGAAATTTTTTATCATAAAGTTGATTAATTTCATCATCATAAAAAGCAAATAAGCCTTCGGCAATCACAACATCGAAACGAGTTTTGAAAAGTTCGATAACTTCTTTATATTGCTCAAAATCAATGGATTGTGGCGATTCCCAATCGGTTTTATTTTTGATTTTTGGAATTTGAGTTTCAGGAAAAACAAAGTCATCTTGATGAAAAATGATTGCTTTTTTTCCATTTTTCCTGAAATATGTTACCAATAAATTAGCGAGTGTACTTTTGCCCGAACGGCTCACGCCTCCAATGCCAATAATCATGTTTTTATGAGTAAATAAGCTTTTGAGTTAGATTTTTAGATTCTTTTACAAAGAAATATAAAATTGATTATATTTAAATCAAAATCTTAAAAACCCTAAAAAATGAATAAAGATAGACTCTCTTATTATGCCAGTTATGTGGCAATTTTCTGTGGAATATTCCTTCTTATTATGAAATTTTATATCAATGATAAATCATCAACTAATACCGTAATGGGACTTCTATTCGTAGTTATCGGAGTTGTTGGACTGAGAAGATTTAGAAAAAAATAGCGATGGTTTGCTCACATTTAATAAAATACAATTACTTCATCTAAACTTAAAATGCAATCTAAAAGAATTTTATTAGTATTAATTATTGTTGCTTGTTTTGGAAAAACACTTGCTCAAAATGCAGTTTACCTTCGTCCCGATAGGGTTTTTGATGGGGAAAAAACATACGAAAAATACGGAGTCATAATCAAAGGAAATAAGATAGAACTGTTTGATAGTCAAGTAAATATCGAAAAAAATCTACCGAAAGACATTAAAATTGTTGATTTAAAAAACGCTACACTTTTGCCTGGACTTATCGAAGGGCATACGCACCTTTTTCTTCATCCGTACAACGAAGTGCCGTGGGACGACCAAGTTTTGAAAGAAGCTCGTTCGTACAGAACTGCAAGGGCTGTGATTCATGCCGAAAAAACGCTCAAAGCGGGTTTTACAACTGCCCGAGATTTAGGCACAGAAGGAGCAGAGTTTGATGATGTCGGTCTAAAAAAAGCTATTGACGATGGCGTAATTCTTGGGCCGAGGTTATTGATTGCCACAAAAGCTTTAATTGCAACGGGGAGTTATGCTCCGAAAAACTTTTCACCCGATATTAAAGTACCACAAGGAGCGGAAGAAGCCGATGGCGTGGATGATTTGATAAAAAAAACTCGAAATCAGATTGGGCGTGGAGCTGATTTGATTAAAATTTATGCCGATTATCGTTGGGGATTGCGTGGAGAAGCCGCTCCGACGTTTTCGTTGGATGAAATAAAATTAATCGTAGCAACTGCTCAAAGTGCTGGCCGACCAACAGTTGCTCATGCTTCGACTGCAGAGGGAATGCGTCGGGCAATTTTGGGCGGTGTAGAAACCATCGAACATGGCGATAACGGCACACCAGAAATTTGGAAATTAATGGCTGAAAAGAATGTTTATTTGTGTGCAACTTTGGCGGCGGGCGATGCAGTTAGTCAATATCGAGGATGGAAAAAGGGCATAGATGAAGAACCAGAAAGAATTAAGAAAAAACGAGTTTCGTTTAAGCAAGCCTTAGATGCAGGCGTGAAAATGTGTTTTGGGGGAGATGTTGGTGTTTTTGCTCACGGAGATAATGCCCGTGAACTTGAAATGATGGTTGAATATGGTATGACACCAACCGAAGCCCTAAAATCGGCAACGAGTGTCAATGCCGATGCGTTTCATGTGAACAATGAAGTTGGTCGAATAAAAAACGGTTTATTGGCTGATGTTTTAGTAGTTGAAGGAAATCCAACGCAATCTATTTCGGATATTCGGAAGATAAAACGGGTTTATAAAAATGGTGTTTTGGTGGAATGATTTTAGTTAAGTTTTACCACTAAGGCACTTAGAAGCACGAAGTTACACTGAGGTTTTCTAAGTAAAACTTAGTGTTTCTAAGTGCCTCAGTGGTGAACTTTTATAACAAACGTAAAACTGTAATACCTGAATGTTTTTTGATTCGGTTAAGGTAATCAGCTAAAGGCTCGGTTGTAATCATTACTTTTTTGAGGTCGAATGACGCATGGAGTAAATGAATACGACCGTTTTGTTTGATAGCAAAACCTTCGTGATTAAAGTCAAGTCCTTCAACGCCCGATGTGATACCAATAATATCGCCATCATGAATTTCTGATTCTATTTTTGCTACTTTATTCTTAGGTATATAGAAAAAATCGTAAGTATTTATTGTTTTCTGTGCTTTTTCAACGGCAAAAAATGATTCGCTATCTTGCAGTTTGGCATATAGATTTCGGTGCGAAGTCATAAAATTAATGTCTTTATTTGCTTCTATTCCGCCAATCAATGGGGTCATTTCTTGTGCAATATTATTATCCTCAGCTTGAATCATCCATTCTTTAAAGTAATGAATGCGTGAGCCGTAACCATTAAGTTTTCCTTTTCGGTAACGAAGATTTTTTAGATGTGAATTAAATTTCTCGAAATTTGGTTTTTCATCATATTTCGTCAAAGTCATTGCCGTGACGCTTTCTACAAAAGTCCAGCAATCAAAATCTCGCAAATTACAAACCAATTGTTCGTTGGGCAAAGCATCCAATGTGCCTGCTTTGTAAGGTTGCCCCATGAAACTTTTAGCAATCATGATAGCGGTTTGTGCTTTTGTTTCTCCTTTGGGTAGTTTCATTTTCTGCATAAATACCGTTTCATCAGCATTTTGTGCAGATACAATATTTAATGTAAAAACTGTAAAAAATAAGCTAAAGGCGTTTTTG
>JBKBSS010000324.1:0-3565 GCA_046291385.1 Emticicia sp.
CATTCGAACATGGTTGTTACATCAAACAATTGACTGAAAGTACCTATAAAAGGTTGTAAAGAATCAAAAAATATTGTTTGGGAAATTTAAACTGCTAAGCTTCCGAAAACAATCGAAGCAGAATGTTAGTTTCTAAGCTAAAGAACTAAATATACAATAGAATGATGAAAAAATACGCTATTATTGACGAAGCTCAATTTCCAATCATTAAAGTTACTTTCACGGGCGAATCGGCCGATAGCGAAAACTTTCCGTTATACCTATCCGAAGTAAAACAGACCTACAACCACAAAAAAAACTTAGCTATCATTTTCGATGCTACTGATGCGGTGCTTCCCTCGTTATCTTTTCAACAAATGCAGGCTCAATGGCTAAAAGATAACACTCAATTAATGAAAGATTTTTGTGCGGGTACGGCGTACATAATCCCAAATATTATCATTAGAAATGTACTGAAAGCCATATTTAGCTTTCAAAGTCAGCCCGTACCGTACATCATTTGTGGAGATATTACAAAAGCCGAAGAATGGGTAAGTAAACAATTGGCGGATTTGAGATAGTATGTTTGTTTCTTGCACTAATTTATTTTCCTATAATACCAATGTTTTTCAATTTAGCATCATAGCTGTCAAATAATGTAAGACTTAGAACTTCAATAAAATCATACCCATAAAAAAACCTCAAACTTTCGTTTGAGGTTTTTTGTCTAAAACTTGAAAAGCAATTACGCTTTAGTTTCTTCACCTTCAGCAGCAGGTGCTTCTGGAGCTTCTTCTACCGCAGGAGCAGCTTCAACTACCGCCTCAACAGCAGGAGTTTCTTCTACAACCTCAGCTGATGATTCATCAACAGCAGCAGTTTCAGTAGTACCTTCAGTTTTCTTACCACCACGACGGCTACGACGTGTCTTAGAAGATTTTTCTTCTACTGAAGTCAATAATGCTTCGTTATAGTCAACCAATTCAATCAAGGCAACTTCAGCATTATCACCAAAACGTGTACCTAATTTGATGATACGAGTATAACCACCATTACGAGTAGCTACTTTCTCAGCAATTTCACCAAATAATGTTTTGATAGCCTCTTTGTCTTGCAAGTAAGAGAAAACAGTTCTACGAGAGTGCGTGCTGTCATTTTTCGATTTCGTAATCAAAGGCTCAACATATTTACGCAATTCCTTAGCTTTAGCCAAAGTTGTTTCGATACGCTTGTGTTGAATTAATGAAATCGCCATGTTTTTCAACATCGCTTCTCTGTGAGAGTGTGTTCTCCCTAAATGGTTGATTTTATTTCCGTGTCTCATTGTTATTGTTTCGTAAGTAACGGTCAAAAAAGCCTACGCAGTCTTGGCTATTCCACCTATTACGATTATTAATTAAATTTACTCGATAACTGCGGTTCGATAACTTATTATTAATGGTTAATGATAAATGGCTGATGTTAAATTATAAATGTCAAAAACAACATAATTAAAGATTAACAATCAAACATTAAGCATTATCATATCAATCTTCGTCAAGCTTATATTTCAATACATCCATACCGAAGTGTAAGCCTTTGTCAGCAACTAATTGTTCCAATTCGGTCAATGACTTCTTACCAAAGTTACGGAATTTCATCATATCAGCTACTTCAAGTCTTGCCAAATCGCCGAGTGTACGAATATCAGCAGATTTTAAACAGTTGTACGCACGTACCGACAAGTCTAAATCTTGCAACGAAGTCTTCAACAGCTTACGCATGTGTAAGAATTCTTCATCAACAATATTATCTTCGTCATCTTTCTTGGTATCAAATACCATATTTTCGTCCGTAAACTTCAAGAAGTGTTGAATCAAAATATGAGCTGACTCTTGTAAAGCACGCTCAGGATGAATTGAACCATCCGTTTTGATTTCAAGTAAAAGTTTTTCGTAGTCAGTTCTTTGTTCTACACGAGTATTCTCAATGCTATACTTAACATTTTTGATTGGTGTAAAAATTGAATCAATCGAAATAAATCCAATTGGTAAATCATTTTGTTTTTGTTCGTCAGCAGGAACATAACCACGACCTTTATCAACAATGATTTCAATTTCCAATTCTTTCTGATCGTCCAAACGAGCGATAACCAAATCAGGATTTAAGATTTGAAAACTTTGCGTAAATTTTCCGAGGTCACCCGCAGTCAAAACACCTTGATTTTTGATTCTAACCGTAAATTTGTTATCTACATAGTCAGAAACTTTTTTGAAACGAACCATTTTAAGGTTAAGGATGATTTCTGTAACATCATCAACAACCCCATCAATGCTCGAAAATTCGTGTAATACCCCCGGAAATCTTACCGAAGTAATTGCGTAACCTTCCAACGAAGATAACAAAATACGACGAAGTGCGTTTCCGATGGTCACACCATACCCTCTTTCGAGTGGTTTAAACTCGAAAAAGCCATGGAAATCGTCAGCTTTTTCCATGACAACCTTGTCAGGCATTTGAAATGCTAATATTGACATACGTATGCAGTGTGTTTGTTTTCGTTAACTAAAAGGTGGTTAGCTACACCACCAATAAAAAAACGTAGCTATGCCATTACCGCTTTTAACAGTAATGGCATAACCACTGTACAAATATTATTTGTTATATAATTCGACGATAGCCTGTTCGTTGAAGTTTTCAGGTATTTGGTCACGCTCTGGGTAGTTGATAAATTTACCAACCATTTCAGTAGCATCCCACTCTAACCAGTTATAACGCTTTGCATTACGTGCATTCAAACTGTCTGTAATTGTAAGTAATGCTTTTGATTTCTCACGCACACCAACAATCTGACCTGGCTTTAAAATTAACGATGCAACATTCAATACAACTCCGTCAACAGTAATATGACAGTGTGTCACTAACTGACGAGCTGCACGACGTGTAGGAGCAATTCCTAAACGGAAAACAGTATTATCGAGACGACCTTCACAAAGTTTCAAAAGGTTATCACCAGTACGACCTTCTTTAACAGAAGCCAAATGGAAGAAACGTGCAAACTGACGTTCTAATATACCATAAGTATATTTCACCTTTTGTTTTTCGATTAATTGCTGACCGTATTCTGACTTTTTACTTTTGCGACCTTTTCCGTGTTGGCCTGGCGGGTAAGCTTTTTTACTTAATGCTTTGTGGGCTCCCATTACTGGTTCACCGAACTTTCTTGAAATCCTTACTTTTGGACCTGTGTATCTTGCCATTTTTTATTGGTTGTTAAAATGAAATAGAGATTGATTAGCCCCAATGTCCAAACTATCAATCATTTTGAAAATCAAAATCGCAATAATCTGCCTTCTATTTCTTTTCCCGTTTATAAACGAGAACTATTGAAAATTATTATATACTAATACAACAAAAGAATGAAAACTTTAAGCGTAAAATTTAACTGCATAAGCACTAAATCTACGGTTATTGTTTACATTCTTTTGCAATCTATTAAACTCTTCTACGCTTAGGCGGGCGACATCCATTGTGTGGAAGTGGCGTTACGTCAGTAATTGTAGTAACTTCGATGCCTGAGTTTTGGATAGTGCGGATGGCAGACTCA
>JBKBSS010000325.1:0-3535 GCA_046291385.1 Emticicia sp.
ACCATATCGCCAAATATTCAAAGTGGAGTTCCTGTATTTTTTAATACAAGAGTTCCTGTGAAAAATCTCTTTGATTATATTAGAGGAGGAGACTCGATAGAAGATTTTTTAGAGGACTTTCCATCTGTAACTCAACAACAAGCTCAAGATATTTTGAAATTAGCAGAAAATGCTGTAACCCTCAATTATTACGGTGATGAAGTTGTTGCTTGATGAAAACCTTCCTAAAAAACTAAAATATCGTTTTAGTCCTAATTTTTCCGTTCAAACTGTTTCAGATTTAGGCTGGCAAGGAAAACAAAATGGCGAGCTACTTTCTTCCATGATTCAAGAGCAACTACAAGTTCTTATAACTTCTGACAAAAACCTTCGCTTTCAACAAAATCTTGAAAATCTCAATATCTGTGTTATTATTTTAATGACTAAAGATAATCGTTATGAGACCGTGAAAGATTTTGTTATTCACATTGAAGAACTTTTACTGTCAAACTCTACGTTTAGTTATTATGAACTAAGCTTATAAGTATGTACGTAGATTTCGATAAAATTCCGCAAGATGCCCGCATTTGGGTATATCAAGCCAATCGTCAATTGACTGATGATGAGGTAAATAACGTTGAGAATTATCTCAAGCCAGCCGTCAATCAATGGGCTGCTCATGGAGCTGCATTATTGGCATCGGCAAAAGTTTTGTATAATCGTTTCGTGATTATCGCCCTCGACCAAAACATGAATGCCGCCAGTGGTTGTTCAATTGATGCTTCTACTCGTTGGTTTAAAGAGCTTGGTGATGCTCTAAACATTGATTTCTTCGACCGTTCACAAGCCTATCTTGATGGCAATGAAATAAAAACTTTCTCGGTTTTTCAATATAAAAAAGCGGTTGAAAGTGGTCTTGTTTCTCCTGAAACTATTATCTTCAATAACATTACTTTATCGACTTTGGGTGATTTGAACAGCAAATGGCAAATGAAAGCCATTGATGCCCCGACTTTGAAAAGGTTTTTTGTTAAAACAGTGGCTTAATCTTACTTTGGACGATGTAGGAACATCGCCCCACAAATATGGCTGAAACATTATATATTCCAGAAAATGCCTCTCGTAAGGCTGTTTATGATAGTATTATTCCCCAAGTAGAAGGACTTCTAAGTGGCGAAACTGACCAAACTGCTAACTTAGCCAACTTTGCTGCGGCTCTGAAAGAAGCCTTTGGTTTCTTTTGGGTTGGGTTTTATGTTAAACGAGAAAATCAATTAGTTTTAGGGCCATTTCAAGGCCCGATTGCCTGTACTCGCATCAATTTTGATAAAGGTGTTTGTGGATATTGTTATCGCACAAAAGAGACCGTTATTGTGCCAAATGTGGAGGAGTTTCCAGGGCATATTGCTTGTAGTTCGGCTTCAAAATCTGAAATTGTAGTACCAGTTTTTGATAAAAATGGCAATGTTTCGATGGTTTTGGATGTTGATAGCGATAAATTAGATGATTTTTCGGAAGTTGACAAAGAAGGTTTAGAAGCTTTAGTAAGAATATTAGAAAACACTTTTACAGTCTAAAAATGAATACATTATTTCCGATATTTTTAAAACTTGAAGAACTGAACACCCTCGTTGTTGGTGGTGGAAATGTAGGTTTAGAAAAGCTCGAAGCTATTTTTAGAAATTCTCCGAAAGCGACAGTTACACTTGTTTCTCCCGAAATTCGTGAGGAAATCAAGGCTTTAGTTTCACACCATAACCTGACTTTGATTTATGAAAAATACCACATTTCTCACCTCGAAGGAATAGATATTGTTACGGCTGGAACTGATAGCAAAGAAGTAAACCGACAAGTGCGAGACGATTGTAAAGCCAAACGCATATTGGTAAACATTGCCGACACACCCGATTTATGCGATTTTTATTTGAGTTCGGTTGTAGTGAAAGAAGATTTGAAAATTGCTATTTCAACCAACGGCAAATCGCCAACTTTTGCCAAGCGTTTCCGTGAAATTTTAGAAGAAATTATTCCCGAAAATTTGCAAGAAACTTTAAATAACTTACAAGCAATCAGAAATAAACTCAAAGGAGATTTTCAGAGTAAAGTTCAGAAACTGAATGAAATTACTAAGGTTATGCAGGAGTAATTAACTTTTTTGAAAGATTTCAACGAAATCCTTCATTGATATTATTTGTGTCGAGGCGTACTTCTGCAATTCCAATAAATCAGGGTCACCTGTGGTTAAAAACTTTGCTTTTGCATCACGACACAGACTTAACAAAAAATAATCGTTGGCATCTCTTCCCAATTTTACCTTTGAACTTACTATAATTTTCAAAGAATATGCTTGAAAAGAAGAAAGGAATCTCTCTATAATTGAAATTGTGATTCCTTTCTTCTGAAAATAACTCACTTCGGCGAAATGTTTAATTTCCTCCAAGATTTTATCCGAATAGCAAATATCAAAGTATTCAAGGTTATCTAAAAGCCACAAATAACGTTTTTGCGTTATCCCTCCAAGCAATACACTTGCAATAATATTCGGGTCAATAACTACCCTAATTTTACTGATAGCCATATTTTTTGCGAATAGATTTTATTGCCTTATTCACATCCGACTGCGAATGCTTTTGATTGGGTAATCCTTCTAAAAACGATTTAGCATCATCGACTGCTACTGTTTTTTTTGTGGGAGCTTTCAATGCCTTCACCTCAATAAAATCTAAGGATTTTAGGTATTTAATCAAAGCATCAGATTGACTGTCATTTTTCGTATCTATGATATATTGACCCATTTTTTTAGAAATTTATTAACAAATTTATCATATTTTTCGTAAAACGCTAAATTTTAAGCCTCCACCAATTTATTTTTGCGTTCGCCAATTTGTTGTCTCCACATGGCATAATAAAGTCCTTTTTCTACCAAAAGTTCTTCGTGTTTGCCAACTTCAATGATTTTTCCTTGTTCCAAAACAAAGATTTTATCGGCGTGCATAATTGTACTTAGACGGTGGGCAATCATCACTGTAATATAGTCGCCTTGAGCAGTTACTTCTTTTACCGTGTTCGTAATTTCTTCTTCGGTCAATGAATCTAAGGCCGAAGTGGCTTCATCAAAAACAAAGATTTTTGGATTTCTCAATAAGGCTCTCGCAATTGATAAGCGTTGTTTTTCTCCGCCTGAAATCTTGATTCCACCTTCACCAATTACGGTATCAACACCATTTTCGGCTCTTGCCAAAAGATTCTGACATGATGCTTTCTGTAAAGCATCCATTATTTCGGAATCAGTGGCACGAGGTTGGGCGAAGAGAAGATTTTCTTTGATTGTTCCCGAAAACAACTGTGTATCTTGCGTTACGAAGCCAATTTGTGAGCGTAATTCCTCAATATTGATTTCATTTGAAGGCAAGTTATTATAAAGAACCGTTCCTTCCGATGGATTATAAAGTCCAACCAAAAGTTTTACCAAAGTAGTTTTTCCCGAGCCAGATGGCCCAACAAAAGCTACGGTTTGTCCTTTTTTTACTTCAAAGCTTACATCATCAAGGGCTTT
>JBKBSS010000326.1:0-3518 GCA_046291385.1 Emticicia sp.
GTGCCTTTTTGAGTAATTTTTCCTATAATAAGACCAGTTTTTGAGTCAACCGAAAGACCTTCGGGTAAGCCTTTTACCGAAAAAATCATTGGGCGTTCGCCAGTGGTAGCAATTGTATATAGAAACGGATTATTGGGTCTTGCCCCGAAAAGTTTTGGTGAATTAATTTTCGGTTTCTTTTCTGGCTTTGGCGTTAGAATATATTTTTCATCCGAATTGGGTGTGTTTTGAGGAATAAAATCATCTTTCATTACAAATTGTGCATTTGCCCAATTAGAGTAAGAGCGATTGAAACCGTTTTCTTCAATCGTAACCAAAAGCCCCAAACGTTTGACTCCAGTCAGATTTACCTTTACTGGTTTTGGCTCATCGCCGAGTTTCATTTCTCCACTTTCAAATAATATTTTTCTGTCGCCAATTACATAAAATTTGAGCGGTAAATCTTTTACACCTTTGTCATCAACGCCAACTATTGCCGAAAATTCGGTGGCGTGACCGTCTAAAAAAAATGACAAAACGCTGGTTGAACTTACGCCAACACCGTGTTTATAGAGTTTCCCATTCATCCGAATCGAATCACCGCCCGCATTGGTTTTACCCAAAACTGCAGGAATTCCTTCGGAAAATGATTTGATTTTCAAATCATCCAGCCAAATAGATTTTGTTTTTTGGCTGTAAGTGTTGAGACTTACAACCAAAATTATGATTAAAAAGAGGAGATTTTTCATGTTATTTTAACGTCATCGAAGGCGGTGCTTGCTCTGGTTTACTGCCCCATGATTTATTAGGTTTTTCGCCCATATTTAAAGTCAATTTTCCACCTTTCACAACAGTTTCGTGCAGAATCCAAGGCTTATTTAGTGCTTGATTGTTTAATTGTGCCGATTGGATATACAGATTTTTTGAGGAATTATTCTTGGCTTCAATCGTAAATGTTTTGCCCGAATAATATTTTGGATTGAGATGAAAAGTAATTTTGTTGAAAATTGGACTACTGATTTCATAAAATGGTTCGGGCGAAGTGCCACCATTGGTAGAAAAAATACCTGATTTCATCAAAACAGATAAACTTCCCATTAAACCTTGGTCTTCGTCACCACTATAACCTAATTGAGGAGAAAGGTCGCTATAAACTTTGTCGATTACTTGGCGTGACCAATATTGAGTAAGCCACGGCGAACCAGCATAATTGAACAAAAACGCAGTTTGAATACTTGGCTGATTGCCATAATTGATATAAACTCGACGCAATTCCTCAAGCGTTTCTTTGTCGTGCGATTTCCCCGAAACAAAATCATGTTTTTGTGCTTTTTCAAATGAACTATTTAGTTTGGCCGTAAATGCATCTCGACTTCCCATTAAATTTATTAGACCTTGCACATCATGCGGTACAAACCATGTAAATTGGGCAGCATTTCCTTCTTCCCAACCGTTATCGTAGCGTAAAATATCGACAGGTTCTGCCCATTTTCCATCAAGAGTTCTATTCCACATCCAGCCTATATCGGCATTCCAAATGTTTTTATAGTTGGTGGCACGTTTCA
Organism: Emticicia sp.; assembly: GCA_046291385.1. Taxonomy (GTDB): domain Bacteria; phylum Bacteroidota; class Bacteroidia; order Cytophagales; family Spirosomataceae; genus Emticicia. The sequence goes on from JBKBSS010000326.1 coordinate 1,545, forward strand.
TAAATAGCTCATAATCATCACTTTTGCCCAGTTTTTTGGCCATTTGTGCTAAAGTATAATCTTGATAGGCATATTCGAGCGTTTGGGTCGAACCATCTTGATGAAAACCGTATTTGATTTTACTCAAAGGGTGCGGCACATAGCCTCGTTCTAAATAATATTCAATACCACCGCCTTTAAAAGTGTTGTGTTCGTAGCCTGCTTTGCTCATCATTCCGCCTGGAAAATGATTTTTTCGTAGGCCTTCGTAGGCTTTTTCGATGTTAAAACCTTTGATTCCTTTCAAATAAGCACTTACAATAAAAGGCGTGGTTGCTGCTCCAGTCATCACATACGTATAATTCCCACCAGCGGGACCACGAGGAATCAGTCCACCATCTTGGTACATCATTACCATTGAATTGACAAACGATTCAGTAACCTCTGGATAAACTAAATGCCAAAGAGTATTTATTGTCCATTGGGCTCCCCAAAATGAGTCTGAATTGTGGTGATTGTATTTAGGTTTACCTTTTTCATCCAATGGAATTTGCCCGATTCGACGTTCTGCACCTGTCATGTCCGAATATTTGCCATTTACGTCCGAAATAATGCGTCTTCCTTGCAAAGCGTGCCATAAATCGGTGTAAAAACGTCTTTTTTCAGTATCAGTTCCACCTTCAATTTCAATTCTACTCAGCCATTTATTCCAATCTTTTCTGCTTTCCTTAACGCTTTTCTCAAAATCCCAGTGCGGTAATTCGCTTGTTAAATTTAACCTTGCTTGTTCTTCGCTGACATACGAAATGGCTACTTTCATTTTTCTAACTTCGCCAGTTTGTGTCGTAAAATTTACGTAAGCACCAATTTTTTCGCCTTCGATTGAATTATTTACTTCTTCTAATTGCCCTTTTCGCCAGCCTTTCAATGAATCGAAAGGTTTATCGAATTGTGCCACGAAGAAAACCGTTACAGTTTTTGGTCGGCGAATGGTCGGTGCCATGATTGCGTAGCCTTCAATTTCTTGATTGCTTACTTTTTTTACAAAACCTTTTTGAGTATCTGATGGGCCAAGAAAAGTAGAAAAATCGAATAAGATTTGGCTTTTTTCGGATTTAGGAAAAGTATATTTATGAAAACCCACTCGTGTTGTTGAAGTTAATTCGGCTGTAATTCCATAAGCATCCAAAACTACTTTATGATAGCCTGCTTTAATAGTTTCAGTTGTATGTGAAAACTTTGAACCGTATTTATTTGAGCCTAAATGTCCTTTAAATTCGCCAGTTGTGGGAATGACAGGGATGCCTGATAACTGCCATCCATGCACATGGCTAAAACATTTGATGCTGTCTTTTTCGTAACGATAGCCCGCATTCCAATCGGCATCAATGGCGTTATCTGGACTAAGATTGACCATACCAAAAGGGCGAGTAGCCGAATTGAAAAAGAACCAACGAGAATTGGCAGCATCTACCAAAGGATAGACCAAATCAACGGGTTCAACTCTTGCTTTTTGAGCTAAAATTAGATTTGAAATTGAACTAATAAAAATGATAAAAAGTATGAAAAATCTTTTCATTTTACGAAAGTTTAATGATATGTCGAAAAGGTGTAAAGCCTGTCAAATAAACTGTTGGAGCATCCATTGCTGGCAAAGCTCCACGCAATTGGATATTTTTATGTTCGACCAAGCCAGAGCTAAAATTAATGGAATCGCTGCCTACTGAATAAGAACCCTTTTCACCCGAAAAAAGATAGGCATTTTCTTTTGTAGGAAGTTTTGTTACACCCGAAAACAAGCCGCCCGCTCTAAAAATTAATTCGAGCGAAACTGGCACGCCTTCTGTACCGCTCATATTGATTTCAATTTCAAGTCCGTTATTTGCCTCTTTTATTTTTACAGTCGTTTCGAGTTTTTGAACTTCACTTTGTTTTCTTAAAGTTCTTGGCATTTTATCTAAATCGCCATCGGGCGAGATTTTATTTTTGTCAAGT
>JBKBSS010000327.1:0-3494 GCA_046291385.1 Emticicia sp.
CGCACTCGTTATCGCACTCGCCGAGAATTGCGAGGAAGAAATGCGGCTGAAGTTTTGCCAAAAATCACAAAATGGGTAGCAAATCTTGATAAAAATGACCCTCGCTACGAGCATAATATGTTGGAGGCTCTTTGGGTAACTTGGGGTTTGAATAAAGTTGACCAAAAATTACTCCGCCAACTACTCAAAGCCAAAGATTATCATGCACGTGCGGCGGCGGTTGAGGTTTTACGTTTTACGGGCCATCAAGTGTCTGACCAAGCGGCTTTATTAATGCAAGCCGTGCGAGATGAAAACAGTCGAGTGCGTTTAGATGCCATCGTGGCGGCTTCGTGGATTGGTAAGGAAAAAGGTTTGCCGATTTTGGCGGAAGCAAAAAAGAAACCAATGGACGAATGGATGATTCATGCCCACGAAACTGCCGTTGCTCATTTGAGCGGAATGCCTGTGAAGCAAGCCAAAGAAATTGCCATAAAATCGGCTTTGAAAGATAAAGAACTCGAATTATTTACGATTGGCAAGAAGATTTACGCCAAAGAAGGTTACTGCGGAACGTGCCACCAAGCCGATGGAAAAGGTTTGACTGCTTCGGGATTTCCGCCATTGGCAGGCACAAAATGGGTGACGGGCAATGAAGAACGAGCCATTAAAATCGTGTTAAAAGGCTTGCTTGGGCAAATCGACGTAAATGGTAAAACTTACCCTGGACAAGTGCCAATGACACCGTTTGAGGGATTGCTAAACGACAAAGAAGTAGCCGCAGTTTTGACCTACGTAAGAAATTCGTTCGGTAATAAAGCATCGGCTATTTCGCCCGAAAAAGTGAAAATTGTGCGTGCTTCGGTAGCCAGTCAGAAGGATATTTATAATGTTTCAAAATTGCTTTTGGAGCATCCGTTGGAGTAGAAAAAACTTGTATAAACGATATTTTAATTTTTTATTTCAAAAGTGTCGAAGAAAAATGTTGTTTTTGGGCAATATTTTTCTTCGACACTTTTACTTTAATTAGTCTTTTCATTGGAATAGTATTTTTCTTTTTACAAATCTAAAACATAGTTTCATTTTCGTCGATTCAGTTTTCAAATGGAGGTCTTAAAATATAAACCTTTTTGTCTCCTACAACCATTTAACCAACTTTTTTCTATAATTTTGAGTTTTTATTCCAAAAATACAAAAATTTTATGTTTAAAATTAATTTATTTCTTGTAATTATAACCGCAATAATGATGGCAGCATGTCAAAAAGATGGCCTTTCGGGTACGGAAGATGAGCAAATCGAAAGTTATATCAAAAGCAAAAATTTGGTAATTACCGAGAAAACCGCTTCGGGTTTACGTTTTATTCTGACTTCAGCAAACGCCACTGGTGCAAAACTCGCTACTGGACAAACGGTTTCGGTAAAATACGCAGGCCGCTTATTGACCGACAAACAATTTGATGCAGGTACATTTAGTTTCAGATTGGGCGTTGGACAAGTAGTTGGTGGTTTCGATGAAGGTATAGCTAAACTAAAAGTTGGTGAAAAAGGAACAATCATTTTCCCGTCTTCGTTGGGTTATGGTTCGGCTGGTGCTGGTAGAGATATTCCAGGGAATTCTCCTTTGGTTTTCGACATCGAAATCCTTTCGGCAAGATAATTTCTAAATTACAATTTTTTATGTAGGTCTGTGCAAATGCTGTGCAGACCTATTTTTTATGAAAATTAGCTTGAATTACAGGATATTTAGCAAAATTGTTTTGTAGGACAGCTTTGTAAGCTGTCATTTTAGAGGGAATGTGTTATAGATAGACAAGTTGAAAATCGGATTGCCGACTCGGTTGTCCTACAAGACTATTTCTCGAATAACCTCGTCAAACGTCCAGCTACGAAACTAAAAACCAACGATATACCACAGCCAGCAAATGTGCCAAAAAATGCCATATCGGCACTTACAGGAGTGAAAAGTTTCAAGAAGTGGACGCTCAATAAAATCGCTACTTGCATGAGAGCCAACATCCACCCACGGTGCGGTTCTAAATAGCCAATCAAAAAACTTGAAAGTGCCAATACCGACATCATCAAGTATGCTCCCGAACCAATACTGTGATAAATAATATAAACCACCAAAGCCGTAACGGCCAAACAAATGGCAATATGGCGAAGAAATTTGAAATCCATTTACTGAAAATTTAGGCAACAAAGGTACGAAACTATAAACAAAACCCCTCTAATTTTGAAATATTAGAGGGGTTTAAAATTCTCCCCATCTACGCTACGGCTTTGCAACCAACCCGATTTTGCAGCTTTCAATTCGTCGGCCGTGAAACCTTCGTTGACCACTTTTTCGATTTTTCATAGAAAGCTTTTTCGAGTTTTTTGGCATTTTCTGGGGCATAAATTGCATAAGTCATAAAGCTACCCGATTTATAGAACGGACTTCCTGATACGTTTGAACCAACGCCATAACTGATACCTTCTTTCTGACGAATTCTGACGGCCAAACGTGAACTCAAAAATCCACCACTCATACAATTACCCAACAATGTAGCCGCCGAAGCACCATAAAAATCCGTGTAGAATTTTTTGGCATCTTCGAGTTTTACGTTTTTGTTGTTGTCAATACTTTCTTCAATCGTTGGTACATAACGTATATCAGACTTTGGATAAGGATTCATCATGCGTTGACAAAGCCTGCGGGTCGCTTTTTTGAGATTCAACTTGAGCCAAAATTTCTTGTTTCATGGTCTCCAATTCTTTCTCATCAAAAATTGGATTCTTCAAAATATCATTGAAAATCGGCCATAACCTTCGGCAAATTATCTTGCGTTGAACTCGATACTTGCACTAACTTTATTACCACCACCGCCAACATTTACCTGCGATTTTAGCTTATCGAGCGTATCTCCGACAAGTATCATCACGGTGAGTTAAGGGTTTTGTAACAGTTAAACATGATTTTTTGTTGGATTAATTGAAATAGTCCACTGTCGATAGTCGGCGGTCAACAGAATTAAAAGCCGTTTTTTATCAAAAATATTCTATTGAAAAGTTTATTTATGATATATCGAGGAAACGTTTTATCATAAATAATCACAAATAAAAAATGTTAAAAAGCGTTTAGGGTTGATGAAAGGTCTGACACCTTACAGGTTTTTCTTAACTTTGTCTTATGCAAAAACTCCTCAAAACATATCTTCGTCGGCTTACCAATCTTACTTCACGCAATCGTTCGTTGTTGTTGCTTAGTTTGCCCAAAGAACAATTCTTTGATTTACACCAACTTGATTTTCTGGATAATAAACCTTCGTTTGAGTATATCAACCAACTAATTGCTCAAAAATCGCAGATTCCGCTCTGTGATGTAATGGATAGTCGTCTGGAAAAAGTAAACGAAGCGAGTAAAATTCTTAGAAAAATTGCCAAAACCGAAGCTTTTATTGAGCAAGAACGTGGAGCAGAAGATTTATATGTAGGTTATCCGATTGTAAAAGGAAAACTTTTAGATGGTACGGTG
>JBKBSS010000032.1:0-15780 GCA_046291385.1 Emticicia sp.
TTGGTATATGTATTGGCCAATTCATTGACCGCACCCACAATCAAACCCATCAATTCATTATAGTAGCCAATCAGAAACATCAATGCTACCACTCGAATTAGATTCATTACACTTGTGCTATAAGATTCTCCAAAAACCAATACTTTGAAAAGCATGTAAGCAAAGTGAATGAACAGCATGATTCCTGCCAGTTCCAAACAATTCCCTTTGGCTTTATTGGCAAGTAATTGAGCTGTTTTGAATAAGGCATCTCCGCTGATGGTTGCCTGTAATAAAATATCCATTTTTAAAATGTTTAATGGTTAATTTTTAATGTTTAATTGAAATTGGATTGATAGCAATTATTAATTATCCTTCTCCCATTCTTCTACGAAGCGATTGATGGCGTAGTCAAAGTATTTACCACCTTCCGACATTTCTCGAATTCGGTTGCGTTCTTCCGCACGGGAAGTCAGTAAGGGGATAATTTTTGATGGCACTTCTACTCGATAAACATGAATCAAATCTGCTCTTTTGACAAAGATTTCTCGCCATTTGTCTTTGGTATCTTTGCGTAAAGATTTCAATAAATCTTCGGCATGGTTACTAAGTCCGAAGAACTTGACGATTTTATCAATCATGTTGGAATCGGTATGGCGAAGGACGATAACGGTTGATGATAAGTCTTTTACCACCGTACCAATGGCTGAGTTTTGTATCTCCGAAATTCCTTGCGTGATAATGCTAATTGTACCTTCACACTTGCGAACGGTACGGTACATATACTCGATGAATCCTCCCAAAAGTCCGTCCAGCATTGACCACGCTTCATCAATATAAATGCGTTTAATAATTTTGGGGTACTTATCAATAATATCGCAGGACAGCTCAATGATGAGCATTCCAACAATGGGATACAAGGTAGGATTTGCCTTGATTTTGGCTAAATCGAAACAAATCAATGGAAAAGAGGCAATTGGACGCTCTGCATCAATATTACTATCTGAGTTCAATATTGCTTGATAACTCCCAACCGCAAAGGGTTCTAAGGTGATGAGTAATTCGTCCATATTGAGATTTCTCTCCAATTTTTGATGGACATCGGTTTGCCCATTAACTGCTTGAAAGTTTTTCAAAAATTCATAGAAACCCCGAATGCAAGGCATTATTCCTTGTTTTTGTTGGTTATACTCATAGTAATATTGATTGAGCAACTTGTTTAAAATACTTCGTTCGGCATTGCTTAGATTGGCATTTCCTCGCCAAATAGTTGCAATCAAATTGATTAAAAATTCCATCTTAGCTTCGCTCAATCTGAATTCACCCGTTAGTTCATCGTAATTGACCAAGAATGGATTATACTTCAAGGGTTTTTCGGGGTCGTATTCATAGTAGCGGCATTTATCGGGAGGAATCGCATAAAAGATGGATAAGTAAGTACCGCCCACATCAATGATGATTTGTCTTTCACCCCGATAGAAGCGTTGCAAAATCAAGTTACCCATCGTAAAACTTTTACCCGAACCTGGCACGCCAATCGTTAAAGAATTATTGTTTTCAAACCGTACAGTATCATAAAAATCAATCAATAGTGGATTGCCCATTCGGTCACATAACAAGTCGCCCTTTTTATCACTTTTGAGCAAAGTTGAGGCATTGAAATAGCAAGCAGCAACTTGATTTTCCATCAAAAGCCAACGGAAATTTTGGTAAGCATTGCAAGGGGCATTACTCACAAAAAGATTGGTGGTGTCCAAATTTTCTATGTATGCTTCTGCCCCCATTTCTCGGTAGGCTTTCATCACTTGCTGGATGTAACCGTCCGTTTGCTCACCGTGATTCCACACCAAGCATTGCACAGAAACCTGTACCAATGAATTGCCATTGGTAGTAACATCATTCAGAAATTCAAACATATCCCTGCTTTTAGCACGGTGTTGTTCGGACATCAGAAAATCTAAACGAGCAATGTTTTTTGCTTCAAACTCCATTTTGCTGTATGCCTTTTGAGTATCCAAAGGTTTGAAGGTGACGCTCAGTATGTGCGGAATTTCTAAATAGTTAGTCAGTGCATAGAGCTGTGGTGAAGAGACATTATAGCCATTATCCATGTCATTATTGACATTCGTTGGCTGGCCCGACATACTAATGATATTGACGGTATCAGTTCCCAAAATCAGGCGTTCTTTGTCAGGTGTGAAGGTCTTGAATATATGGTCTTGGTTGGGTGTAAAATCCAAATTGAAATACTGACAAAGTACTTGCATGATTTCGGTTTCAGTCAGACGTTGATAAGTCAAACCGTTGATACCCACCAACGAAATGAATTGATTCGCTATATTTTCAATCTTTTTCTTGTGCGTAGCAATCGTCTTGAAAGTATTAGAAAACACCTGACCACCCCTACCAAACCAATTATTCGTCAGTGTATAATCTTTTTCTTCCCCCAAACTGATAAATAAATACTGCTCGTGTCGCTGAATGGGTCTTTCGCCGAAAGAATGGATAAAACGCTGTTCGTAGTAACTTTTATCTCGCACGGTTGGACTTGACTTTTCGTAATAATAGAAATTCAATAGCTGCACGCAAGCACCCACAGCGAGACTTTTCAGGGCTTGCGAAACATTTTCGCCAATTTTATTAAACTCACCCGTACTGAGTCTTTCCATTTCAATGCCTTGCACACGGTAGCCAATACCAACCCTGCCATCAGACAGCACCAAAAGATTGTCTTCAAAAGCGAAGTAGGGAAAGACGTTTTCAAAATTTCTCTGATGGTCAAACATAGTTTTGTTTTTTAGCATGGTACGCACGAATGAATTTGGGTTTGTCCATGATGATTTTTTTAGGGGCGGATAAGTGCCAGAAAAGCCAACTTTTCAAAAAACTTGTTTGCTTCTTTTGGGTCATTTTTCGCAGAGCAATGAAGCCCAGCACCAGCATAGCAAGTAAGATAAGATTGACCCATGCAGGAATGGGAATGAATGTTCGCATGACACTCAGCACAATCACAAAGCCAAAACTGGTGATTAGATAAAGCATCAAATCACCCATTTCAACACCCACAATGAGGGTAGGTTTTTCTAAGGATTTCTTGATAAGCATCTTAATTTCCGTTAAAGCCACCTTGACCGCCGACATCGGTTTTGACTTGCTCGAAGACGAACGTAAAACCGAACCATAGTAAAACGGCTACGATTAAATAGACCAATCGCATGATTTTGTTGGGGTTATCGCTGATAAAGCCAATAATGACCGAAATGAGTCCGATGACGATAGCAATCGTAAAAACCACATTGACAACTAATTGGACGGTTTTGCTGATATTCTTCAAGCTACCTACCACTCCTTGAGCCATGACAGCTTGGGGCATGAACGAGAAGAAAGTGAATGAAATCAAGTAAATGCCCAAGGTTTGTAGATGCTGATTGGTCATTGGTAAGGGTGTTATTTTCATTATTTTTATTGTTTGGTTAAAAAATTAATACTGATATTTTTAATGAGTGCAACATCATCATCACTCAAAACTGCGGTTACTTGATTGGTCTTCACCAAGTCTCTATTTCCCCTTGTGAGTGTCTGAGCTTTGGGACGTTCGACGGGTGCTTTATCTGGCGTTCTTACGCCAAAACTTTCAAGTTTTGGTTCAATGACTTTGAAATGTTCCCACGTAATGGCTTCTACAATTGGCTTTTGTTTACTGACTTTCAGTTGGATTATTGGCAGCAAAACGACAATAGCATAAATGAGCAAAACCAAGCCAAAAAAGCACAAAAACACCCTTAAATAGACGAAAAATGAGACTTTTGGTAGATTGTTCATCCAAAGGTCAATGGTAGCCTCTCCGCCCAAATAAACTAAAAACAAGCCTATCGTCAAGGCCAAACTTCCTTGGTAAAATTGCTCCTTTTCTTCGTGTTTCCATTCGGCCATTTTAGATGATTTTATGCAGATGCTGGCACAAACATAAAAACTTATATTTTCATATGCAACATATATTTATGTATTATGAAAATATAAATACTTAATTTTAAATTTTCATTTTCAAACATTATCTATTTTTATGGAAAATAATCTTAGTTCATTCAGACAAGAAATCAACATCGCCGCCTATGCCGAATCAAAGGGTTGGCGAATCAATCAGAGCAAAAGTGGGCGAGATTGTACCGTTGTGCAACGCATAGAAAATGTCGGGGCAGCCGAACGAAGCATTGAAACGATTTTGGTTCGCAAAGACGAACAAAGGGGCTACCGCTACATCACCGACGGAGACCCATCCGATAGAGGTACGATTGTAGATTTCTTAGTCAAAAAAGAAAACTTTGCCATTACTCTAAAGGAGGATTGGGGCAAAATCTTTGAACACTTGAATCATTATTTAGGCAACGCCCAACAACGACAATTACCCAACGCAGTATCCAAACCCGAAAAAGAGTTACAAAAACAAGTGGATTCTTTTCATCTGAATATGAATCCACTGACCGATACTCGGTATTTGGAAAGCCGTGGATTGACCGCACAGTCATTTCATTCCCCCGAATTTCAAGGGCAAATATTTAATAGTAAAGTTTTTGGTTGGAAAAACACCAGCTTTCCCTTGCGAACAGATGAAGCCTTTGTCTGTGCCATCAATCGAAGTGATGAACAGAACGGCTATCGAAAAGAGCAGTGGAATAGATTGACCAATGAAAGAGAGGGAGCAATTCACATTTCTAATTTGCCTCAAAAAATGCAAAAAAATGATAGACTTATTATCGCTGAAAGTCCGATTGATAGCCTTTCTTACCTTGAATTCCACCACCAAAATATCCGAGAAAAGCAGGAACACAATATTTATATAGCTACGGCAGGCACACCTGCAAATGCAGCTTATGCAACGATTCAAAAAGTCATTCAGCAGACCCAACCTGAAAAAATTGTTATGGCGTTTGATAATGACAATGGTGGTTATCGCCACAGTTTGAATATGATTGGACAGCTTTCGCACCCCAAAGCCCCCGTATCGGAGCTAATAAAAGCAGATTTTTCGTGTATTCACAAAAAAGAAGGAGTGCTAAGATTACAAATTCCAATAAATGCCAATGATAAAGAAAGTCAGTTAAAATTACTTGATGAAAAACTAATTAAACCGCTGGAAAACAAAATCTATCAACATAGTGAGGACAGTATCAAGCAAAGTATTTTATCAGAATCGCCCCATCATCTGCAAGTTGAAATTCGATTTCCATACCATAAAAACTACTTGCTTGAAGCCGAAAAAGGCTTAGTTGCCATCAAAGGCATGGAAAACATCATTGGCTTAGAACACCCCAAACAAAAGGATTATAACATGGAAATTTATCGAAATAAACCTTTTGTGATAACGCAGGAAGTAAGCAACAAAGAGTCAAAAACTATTGAATTAGCATATAATCGTTTCGCTCGACCTATTGAAGCACATAGTTTTGCTCAAAGTATGGAAGCAAGAAATAACCGAGTAACTAATATTTATCTCGAAAAATATACGGCTTACCAAGAATACGAAACTCCTGAATTGGTGGCAACACTGAAAAATAAAGAGGTCATATTCAAGAATGAGGTCTTCAAAAAAGACATCGAAACCCATCAAAAGGAGTACCAAGTCCAACAAGATTTGAATAAACAAAAGCTCGTAGCAATTGCACTGGCTGAAACAATTTTTCGAGAAAACAACATCGTTTTAGTTGCTACCCATCGCCGAACGGATAATTCTTTGGCTTGCGAGTTTCAGACACTCGACAAAAAGCCACTGCAAGGAATGGTGAGCAATGATGCTGTTTTTATGAATAAAATCAATGCCAACCCGACCGATAAATTCGCTATCGTTTTCAAAAATAATGAGAGTACGCTGCTGTTCATTCCAGCCTTGCAAGAGAGTTTACTTTTAGGTGAAAAGGTTGTTGAACGCCAACAACAAAACGTTGACAAAATGGATAGTCTCACAAAAACAGAATCATTGAGAAAGGATTTGAATCTTGGCGAACTAAAAGTTTCTGACCGACAGGGTGATACTTTGGCTATCAATGATTATTCAGTTGAGATTCAAACCGATGGTAGTTTTTTGGTGAAAAAGTCCGCCAGTTACGATTTGGAAAAAATCGAAAAAGAAGGCTTCGATAGCACAACGATTCAAGCAACGCTTGACACTCCAAATATGAATCAAACGAGTAAAGATACCCACACGCACCAAGTTTTGGATGAGCAAAATATGGGTTTATAATGGTAGCATTTAATAGTGAGAAATCCCATCAGACAGTCATTGTCGATGGGATTTTTTCATGTTTTGTTAAGGGGAAAAAAGGACGAACCTTCTTTGCTGATTCTATCTCAATTACTTCAAAAAACACCGTTTTAGCCGTATCTTTATATTATCAAACAAGGAGATAATGAGCTAATAATCAGCATATTAACTCAATAAAATAATCATTTTAATCTTTAATTTATACAGAAATGAACAAGACAATTTTAATCGGAAATGTAGGCGGTACGCCCGAAGTTCGCACACTTGAAAGCGGTACAAAAGTAGCAAATTTTTCTTTGGCAACGAATGAGAATTATACCAAAAAAGATGGTACAAAAGTAGAGCAAACAGAATGGCATCGCTTAGAGGTTTGGGGCAATTTAGCCAACGTAGCCGAAACGATTATCAAAAAAGGCGACCGTATTTGCATCGAAGGAAAAATCAGAACTGAAAAATGGGAAGACAAAGAAGGAAGCCCCAAAACATCGGTAAAAATCAGAGTTGAACGCATAGAGTTATTGGGCAAACGCAGAGAAGAAGTTGAAACACAGGCAGAAGAAGAAGCCAAACAAGCCCCCAAAGGAAACAAGAAAAAGCCTTTACTCGGTGAAACCAAAGAAAGCAATGTTGCTTTTGAAGCAGGTAAAAATGAAGGTGATTTACCATTCTAATTATTCAATATAAGGGAAAAAGCCCCCCTTTTAATGGGCTTATCAAACCAATTAAATCAAAAACAAAATGAGCAATCCAGTAAACACCCCAGCAAAAAACAACAGTACAGCAGTAGCACCAGTAAAAGCAGAAACAGCGACCGAAAAAGGCAAAACCAACGGTACAGAGCCGATTGTTACCGAAGAACAAAATCGGAGTGCCGCCCAGCCAATTGAAGTTTCTGCACAACTTCAAGTAATTGAATTAAAATCAGCCAATGCAGTTTTTGACCGCTTAGATGAAGGCTTGAAAATGAAAGAGCAATTCAACAAAGCCAAAGAACGAGTAGGTGAATTTGAGGATTTTTCAAAAGATTACGGTGATGAAGGTTTGATTATGACCATTTCAAATGTGGGAACAAACAAAAACATTCAAATTCAGAATGTAGCCATGATTTTGGATTTTATCAACAATTTGGTAAAAACAGGCAAAACCCACCTCAAAGCCTTAGAAACGGAAATCGTTAATTTCACTATTTAAGCACCCAAAGAAAGCCCGATTTTCGGGTTGGGCTTTCTTTAAATCAATTCATTATTAACAATTAATTTTATTACAATGGAAGCTTTAGAATGGGATATTATAGAAAAACCGATTTTTGCCAATAATAAGCAGGTAATAGGCTATAAAGGCATTTTTCGCAACGATAATGGACAATTATTGAACATCGCCAAATCAAGTTACACCCCCACGCACAACGAAAAATTTATTGAAGTAACCGAAAAACTACACGATATTACAGGTTTTCCGATTGAAAATTATTACGATGTAGATGGAGGCAAAAAGGTTTTGTCATTTCTCAAATGTACCGATACTGTGCAGGTTTGCGGACATGAGTTTAAAGATTATTTGATGATTGGTAATAGTTTTGATGGTTCGACGGGGTTTTTTATCGGAAATAGTAATATTATGGTGAGATGTTCCAACCGTTTTTCAAGAAATTTTCGCCAACTCCAAGTCAACCACACCAAAAATAACAGTCTTCGCATTGATGGTTTGGTACAATACTTTGATATGTTTATGAAACAACGCACCCAATTATTTGAAAAAATGGAGCAACTTTCATGGGTAAAAATAGATGATTCCATCAAAGATGCTTTAGTTGAGCGATTAACCCGAATGAATGACGAAGAAAAACTCGGCAATGAATTATCGACCCGAAAAAGAAATATTATAACTAATCTCAATTCTTCGATTGACCGAGAATGTGCCGATTTGGGCGATAATGCTTTTGGGCTTTTTAATGGCATAACGCACTACACAACGCACATTAAAAACTCGAAAAACGCCACCTTTGGCAATCCGTTCGGCTCGTCAAACGAACTCAATCAAACCGCTTTTAAATTTTGCAGTGAGTTGATAAATGCCTGAAAATTAGGGTTGCAGGTGCAGCGACTTACAACCCTAATTTTAAATTTCTTGAAAGTAATTTATCTAAATGGCACGGTTTCGCTTTGTCCAAAAATTTTTGGGCTTCGCCCAATCGTTAAATTAGAGTTTTTTGAATGGCATAGTCCTTATTCTGTATTCGCATTTTATTATGATGTCAGTATCTTTTAAATGCTGGTTTTACGCTATATTTGTTAAAAAAATACGCTTATGTCAAAATATATCAATCCTTACACTGATTTTGGATTTAAAAAACTTTTTGGCGAAGAAGCTAATAAGGATTTATTGATTGATTTCCTGAATAGTTTTTTACCCCAAGAACACCAAATTCAAACATTGTCATTTAGGAATCCTAATTATGTTGGTTTAGTTGAAAGCGAGAGAAATGCTTTTTTTGATATTTTCTGTACCGCTAAATCTGGGCAACAATTTATTGTTGAAATGCAAAAAGCAAAACATAATTTCTTCAAAGATAGGGCTTTGTTTTACGTTTCATACCCTATTAGAGAGCAGTCAGAAAAAGGTAAAGATTGGTCGTTTGAATTACCCCCAATCTATTTTTTGGCTATTTTAGATTTTAAATTAGATGAACGTAAAGAAAGGGAAAAAGTATTACGTACTGTTGAATTGAAAGACCAAGATTGTGAAGTTTTTTACGATAAACTTAAATTTATCTTCATCCAAATGCCCAGTTTCAAAAAACAGGAGCAGGATTTATTAACTCACCAAGACAAATGGCTCTATTTTTTGAAAAATCTTACTGATTTCGACCAAATTCCTTCGATTTTAAAAGAACCCATTTTTGAAAAAGGTTTTGGAGTAGCCGAAATTGCTAAACTAAGCCGTGAAGATTACAATTACTACGAACAAAGCTTATTAAAATATGCTGAAATTAAAGGTATAATTGATACTGCTTTTGGCGATGGTGAGAAAAAACGGACTACCGAAATTGTAATTAATGGTTACAATGAAGACTTTACGTTTGAACAATTATCTAAAATTACGAAATTATCTGTCACAGAAATTGAAAAAATCATATTAGCATCCAAATAATCTCAAGCGGAGTGAGAAATTCACTTCGCTTGAGTAAAATCACAAATTCTTAAACAAGTCGGCATTAGCAGCTAAATCCTTTTCCAAAAGCCCTAAAAAGTATTGTTGCTTTGATTTTCCTTTCATTTTTGAAATTATTTCCAACTTGTAAAGCAGTTTAACCGAAGTGATTTTTAATTCAATCCGCCAAACTTTGTCATTGGCTTCAAGCACTTTTCCTTCCCCCTTAACTACTTTATTGATTAGTTTATCGACAGGCTTGGTTGCTACTTCCAAAGTTTCATTGGTCGTAATTTCAGCAGGTTTCTCGTACATTTTACCGATATTTCTACCCAGACGTTCACGCATGAGTTGCTGTTTTTCTTCCATTGTCATTGGCTTCCCTTGCTGATTTTCCATATCATAGTTCAATCTTAAATTTATCAATAAATTCCTTGAAAAAAGGCTCAAACTTCTCTTTGCCGCTTTTTTTATCAAAAATCGACGTGTAAGAATCTTTGATAACAAACACTTCGAGCATGGATAAAGGAGTGTCAAAAAATGGCACTTCTTCGTTTTGTTTCATCAATTCCAATACTTCTTTGTCATTATTGGTCGAACGAGATTGATTCAAAAAAGCATAGAAATAAAAATCAAGGTCTAAATCAGTTCGTTGTTTTTCAATTTCTTTAATTACAGGTAGAAATTGAAACATAGAATCCGTTGAAAAACTACTGCTTTGGGTCGGAATCAAGATACTATCGCAGGGAGCAAAAATATTGATAGCATCTTTTATAATATCCTCTTTATTGGTCAAACGGGGAGCATCAATAAATATAAAATCAACTAAACTTTGGTGTTCTTGCACCAATTCGTGCAGCGTGTCAGTTTCTTCAATACTGATTATTTCGTAAGGAAAAATAAAACTATCGTCTTTTTTCTCATAATCGGCTATTCTGGTCATGGCGATAGTTGCTTGCAAATCGGCATCAATTACCAAAACTTTCTTCTGGTAAGTACCACCTAAAATATTTGCCAATAAAGCGGTAATGGTGGTTTTCCCAACACCACCTTTTTGATTGGCTACTGAAATAATTCTTGCGGCGTTGTTTCTTGTTTGTGTTGTCATTGATTGATTGTTTTAAAATGTGTACCGTTCTTGGTATGTCTGTGATACCGTATTTTTGTATTCTCGTATTTCTGGGATACTGTATTTTTGTACTTCTGCTTTTCTGTAATGAGCGGGGTGCGTAATCTATTTTTGTCTTTCTGTGATACTGTACTTCTGCTTTTCTGTAATACTGTCTTTCTGTGATGAGCGGGGTGCGTAACCTATTTCTGTACTTCTGTCTTTCTGTGATACTGTACTTCTGCTATTCTGTAATACTGTATTTCTGTGATGAGCGGGGTACGTAACCTATTTCTGTGATTCCGTATTTCTGTACTTCTGTTTTATCCCATTTCTGTAATTCTGTTACAAATATATAATTCATTTAGCGTATTTATTTATTTTATTTGAAAATATTTATATTTGAAATTTCGTTAATACTACGTAGAAGAAGGTTTAGCAAGAAGGGGGAGTTTAGCATAGCTAACTCGTTGATAATCAGAGAATTATCAAAACACAATAGACCCAAGAAAATATAATCGTTTGATTATCAATGAATTGACTTACCAAAAAGTACCCTTTCTGCACTAAAATATGGAAAATGAAACCCGATTGGCCAAAATAACGATTGATGAACGTATTATTAAAGATTTAAAAGAAACCGTTGATAATTTGAATAAAATTAATGCGGAGTCCATCCTGCCAACGCTCACAGAAAAGGATAAAACACATCTAAAAATTAAGTTTGTACATGGAAAATTAACGAATCAGGTTCAAAAATTGACCATGAAAATGTTTACTGAAACGGCTTTAAACTACTTCATTAAACACAAAATAGACCCTCGTTTTTTTGATGATTCAGATAGTTTAGCCAACCAAGTAGTGCGTTTACGCAATCAGATTTTCTCATTTTTGCAGGTGCAAGAACGGCAATATTTAATTCCGATTAATACAAATTTGGCAGAATTAAAACAGAAAAATGGAGTTCAGTTGATGAATGAAAATAAGCATTCAACCCGACAAATTTTGGCTTATTTGGTCTCGTTTGCCAACCTATATTTTGAAACGCTGGACATGGAAAAAGACGAAGTTGAGCTAATGAAAACAAGACTTGATTTATTTTATCAAGCCACGCTGAAACAATTGGAAGGGCAAACCTAAGAACTTATGTATTCAAAAATAATCAATCCAGCGAAGCATGGAAATGTGGCATTTAATAACAAAAGCAGTGCCGCAAGATTGGGAAATTATCTCAACAAAGAACCATCATCCAAGCATGAAAAAGCTATATTCTTCAATACTCAGGGCAATTTTGATAAAAAACAGATGATTGAAAGCATTGATAGTAATGTGAAAGGCTTGACCCAAAAAGATGATAAATTTCATTCGCTGGTCATTGCTCCATCGGCAAAAGAATTAGAGCATATCGGCAATGACCATTCAAAATTAAAGGCGTTTACCATTGCTTGCATGGAAAAATATGCGACAAACTTCAACATTAGTTCTGGCAAAAGACTGACTGAAAAAGATTTAGTATGGTACGCCACCATTCACCAAAACCGAGCCTACAAAGGAACTGATTTAGAAGTTTTGAATGGGAAAAAGAAATCGGGTGATTTGAAAGATGGTTTACAAACGCATATTCATATAGTAGTTTCAGCACGAGATAAGGAGCAGAAAATTACACTCAATCCTAATACATCAAACAGAAATAGATTTAAAATGACGGCTTGGTTTGAAGCAAATCAGCGACAGTTTAACCAACAATTTGATTTCAAACCCGACCCAAAAGAAGTAAGTCAGCCAAAAGACAAAACCGCTTACTTCATTCTTTGGACTGAAAAGAAATTACAGCAATTGGAGAAGCTGGGCATCAATGATAAGCAAATTGCTGAAATTAGAAATATTGCTCAATCGAAAAATAACAGCACCGATTTTCAGAAAAATCTGGGTGAAATTATGAAAGAAGTAAGAGTGAAAAGTAAAAATCAATCGCAGAGAGAAGCATTGATTTTACCCGAACAACTCAAATCTTTAAACGATTCAGTAGCATTTAAAAGCAAGTCTGAGGTTGAATTATCGCCACCGAGTAAGTCGTTTTTGGGTGAGTTTAAATCTTTTCAACACTTCTTTTCTACCATCGCAACTGATGATTTTAATCAAAACCAAGGGCAGTTACCCAAAAAGAAGCGAAATAAAAAGAAACGTCTATCTCAAAATAGCAACAATCAAGAAATTTCTATGTAAAAATATTTTCAATTACATAGGTAGATTATGAAAAACGAAAAAATACTTTACTGGTCGATTACCATAATATTGATGAGCTTGATTTGTGGCGAGGCATTTATTCGGTATTTTGTGGAAATGAAAACAACCCCATTTGCATTAGCTACTCGATTCGTTTTGTACTACAATACTTATGGATTTTGGGTAAGATTGGGTAGTTTCTCTATCCTTTGGGTGTTATTTTATACAAGTCGAAAACAATCACTGGCTGAAAAGTACGCAGTTATGCCCAGAAAAACGCTTAGCCAAGAATATACTAAATATTTGATTGTTTCTTATATTTTTTGTGGAATTGTTGGTCTATTTGCCATCTATTTACCGTTTCCATTCTTTACATTTTTAATTTATTTAGCAGTTTTTATACTCAGTTTTCTATTTTCTTACTTCCCAGTCAAAGAAATTGAGCGGGTACAAACTGACCGAAAAAAGAATGAAACCAAATATTCTTTGCACCTCAAAGGAGATAATAATAAGTGGGTAAATATTACCAATCCATTTCGTGGAATTTTGGTCATCGGTTCAAATGGCGGTGGTAAAACCGTTTCAACGGCTGAACCTTTTATCGAACAATTTGCTCAAAAAAACTATGCAGGAATCATTTATGACTATAAATTCCCCACCCTATCAGATATTGCCTATCTGCATTTCTCGACCAAAAGAAAAGTCGATGTTGGTGAATTACAACCCACTTTTTACGTGGTCAATTTTTCGGACATCAGTAAATCGCACCGCTTCAATCCATTGAACCCTAAATATCTGAAAAGTCAAATCTATGCAACTGAGTTTGCCAAAGCTTTGGTGGTCAATTTTAATACGGAATCGAATCAAAAATCTGATTTTTGGGTGAAATCTTCTACTGCTTTTTTGACTGCTATTATTTGGTTTTTGAAAAAACATCATCCACTATATTGCACGATTCCGCACTTGGTGAGCATCATTACAGGCTTTTCTTACCGAGATACAATGGCAATGCTTGAAACTGACGATGAATGTAGCAAAATTATTCGTTCGGTACTGACCGCTCGTGACGAAAGAGCGGGCAATCAATTATCGGGCGTAGTGAGTTCTTTACAAATTGATTTTGCCACTTTAAACGACCCAAACTTAACTTATGTATTATCAGGCGATGATTTTGATTTGAATATCAATGAGCCAAAACATCCAAAAGTTGTTTGTGTGGGAACGGATACTCATATTGCGGCGGCACTTTCACCGATTATATCTTTAATATTTTCGGTAGCACTCAAACAAATGAACGAGCATAGTAAACACCACTCCTTTTGCTTATTGGACGAAGCCGCTCAAATCAATATTCCTCGATTATCGAATGTGCCAGCCACTTGCCGAAGCAATAAACTTTCCGTAATATTTATGGCTCAGAATTTAACCCAAATTGAAGATAAATACGGAAAAGCCGAAGCAGAATCGTTATTGGCTAATTTAAATTATCAGTTTTTTACCAGAACAACGGTGTTTTCTACGGCAGAATATATTTCAAAAATGATAGGAGAAGCGAAATTAATTGCCAAAAGTGAGAACCAAAGTCATAGTTCAAAAGGACTTAATACTAGCAATAGTTCGATGGGAGATAATTTTTCAGAAGTTGAAAAACGTGCCGTGAAACCGCAAGATGTTTTGAATCTTCAAGCGGGTGAAATTGTCGGCATCAGAGCCATCGAACCAAGCGATATTAAAGCAGGAACGGTGATTCCAACCTTCAAAATGAAAGTGATTCGCCAAGTATTCTCCACTATTGAGGGAATGAATGGAAAGTACAAACAAGATGGTTCTTTTCAAACCAATAGCAAACCAATTCCGAGTTTTAATGCTCAACTTGACATCGAAAAACTGACGAATAAAATCACCGAAGATTGCCGAAAAATGCTCAATATTTCGTAAATTAGCTTCTCAAAAAAACTCCAAAATGGACACATTTATAAAAATCTTAAAATTCATTCTCCATGCTACTTGGGCAATATTTGTGTTCTTGTTGAAGACTTTTTCCACTATTGCGGGCATTATATTCCGAAATACTCAGAAATCGGATAAAGGATTTTATAAAGAGGTAGAAGAAAAGGGACGTTACACTGGTGAATATGATTGATTTCTTTCTTGCGTGATGTTGCATTTCATGCAACCAAGTATAAGGAATCGTTGTAGTCCCACCCACCAGCCACACAAGACTTTTCCTAACACTAAAATGGCTTCCGCACAACCTAAAATTTATTGGAGCTATACACGAGGCTTTCTGCCATTCCTTCACTGTCGTTCCTTCCTACAAAGGAATCCAAACCCACTATTTTCCGACTGAACATATCTTGCCAAGTAGCTAAATACAGCCAAGAGCCATCTACTAAAGCTATATATGTTATGTCACCAACAAAAACCTCATTGGGTGTAGTTGGAGCTACTCTTTCTAATAATAAATTAGGACTACGTCCAAAACTATGATTTGAATTGGTCGTTTTAGGTACAAAACTTTTCGGTTGAATACTACCAAACCTTGCTTCTTCATCAGAGTACGGACTTGATGACGACCTATTTTAACACCCTGAGCCTGCAATTCTTTACTGATTCTGATTGCTCCATAACGTTTACGATGCTCCTCAAAAACCTCTTTTACCTGCTCAGTTAATTTTACCTTTATTTGACTCATCATATGGGTTTCCGCTCGTTTCCACGCATAATGAGAAAAGCAGAGCAAATTGGTTCTTCGTCAATTTGCTGGTTTAGCATAGACTTTTGGAAGGCTTCAAAATCAATATATTTACCAAGATATGTTCTAACATTTGATACAAAAGCATTATCTCGAATCATTCGCCGCGGCGGACCGCTCGTTATCAGTTAGTAATGTTCCGCAAAACATCTTCATTGCCCAGTCAGTATTAAACCTCTCTAAGAGCTTTTTATCGCTCAATTTGGCGTAGTGCTTCAAAAACATTAAACCAAAATAGCCTTGAATTGGTAGCCATGATGGATTCCCTTTCATCGTCTTTTTATTAGGTAAAAGTTTAGTCAA
>JBKBSS010000328.1:0-3489 GCA_046291385.1 Emticicia sp.
GATAAGGTTTTTGAAGATACCCGAAACCTATCTGTACTCTCAAATGCAGCGAGTAAATCAAGTAAATTTACGGTCAAAAATGCCAATGATTTACCAATCACAACTACAAAAGGCACAAAGTTGTGGATTTATGATATAAATCTTTGGACACAACAATACGGCTCAGTCAGCTACCCATTTGACATCGAAATCATTGAATTATATACACTCAAAGATATGATTTTGCACCGTAAACCAACTACTTCGTATAATAGTATGCTCATTACAGGTGGAGCGATTTATCTCAATGTCAAAAAAAATGGAAATACTCTTATTGTAAACCCTTACTCTCCACCTCAAATTACCATTCCAGCCAAAACAGTTGACGATGCCATGTGGCTTTTCTACGAAGGGAATGACAGAGAAGAGCGATTTACGTGGGCAGAAGCACCAAAAGATACTATTAGACAAGGAGGTGGAATTGACAGAGTTCCGCTTATCATTGGAGGAAAAGGTGCTTACGAAATTTTCCCAAGACAATTTGGTTGGATAAACTGTGATAAATTTTCAAACTATGCAGGTGAAAAAACTGAGGTATCATTTGTATCTCCTAAAGTTGGGCTTGAAAGCGTAGCAATATTCATGGTATTTCCAAACATTAGTTCGGTGATTCAAGTGTATAATGGAAAATCATTATTAGTCCCCGTTGGCGAAGATGTAAAAATTGTAGCCTTAGCTCAGACCAAAGATGGTCTTGTGTTTTCTTTTTTTAAAGATGTAAAAGTCGAAAAACAACAAACTGTTGAAATCGACCTCAAAGAAACCACCGAAAAGGACTTTCTGGATACTTTAGACAAACTTTAAAAACATAGAAAAAGTGGCACACTTAAATAAGTTGTGCCACTTTTATTTTTCTATTCTTTATAAAAAACTCGCTTCACACGCTCACTTACACCCGTCAGAATTTCATACGAAATCGTACCAATCGAATTGGCTAAATCTTTGATAGACAAGTCTTTACCAAATATTATCACTTCATCTCCTTCTTTACAATCGGCTTCGCTTACGTCAATCATAGTCATATCCATGCACACATTTCCTACGACTGGACAAGCCACACCATTGACCAAAACTTTGCCTACACCTTTACTAAATCCACGGTCGAAACCATCGGCATAACCGATGGCAATTGTCGCAATTTTTGAATCTTTTTCTAAAACTCCTTTGCGGCTATAACCAATTGTTTCGCCTGCTTTTAAGTGTTTTATTTGGGAAATAACCGTTTTTAGCGTTCCGACGGTCTGCAATGCGTTTTGTTCAGAGCCAGTTACTTCTACGCCGTAAAGACCAATTCCGAGGCGAACCATATCGAATTTTGCTTCTGGAAAACGGATAATTCCTGCCGAATTACAGATATGTCGCAAAGGTTTTTGACCATCTAAAGCGTCTATAATTTGTTGCGACATTTGCTCAAATTCCTCAATCTGATTTTTTGAAAACGCATTATGTTCGCTCTCATCAGCCCCAACTAAATGACTAAATATTGAAGCAATCTTAATTGTAGGATTTTGCTTCAATAACTCAATCAGTTGTTCAATATCTTGTGCCTCAAAACCCAAACGGTGCATTCCAGTATCGAGTTTGAGGTGCACTTTTAAAGGTTGATTCTCTAAAGACTGTGTATAAGATAGAAACTGTTCAAAAACTTTAAAACTATATATTTCTGGTTCTAAATTATACTCTATTAACTTGGCGAATGATTCGGGTTGCGGGTTGAGTACCATAATTGGTAGTTTGATTCCATTTTGGCGAAGCACAACGCCCTCATCGGTGTAGGCAACTCCCAGATAATCAACTCGGTGGTATTCGAGCAAACTGGCTACTTCGGCACTGCCACTTCCGTAGGCAAATGCTTTCACCATCACCATTATTTTTGTACCCGAACCAATTTTATTTCTGTAAAAATTCAGATTATTGGTCAAAGCATCGAGATTTACCTCAAAGACCGTTCCGTGGACTTTCAGCGTTAGTCGATTGATGATTTTCTCGAACTCAAATTTTCTCGCACCTTTCACCAATATCAACGAACTTTGCAGTTGGTTGATAGGATATTTCTCGAGAAATTCTTCAGTAGATTGATAAAAAACTATCGGAGCAACGGTCGTTTTTCTGTCACTGACTGCCGAGGTATAAAAGGATTTTTGGTTGCGAGCAATCACTTCTCCGATACCAATCACTTTATCAATTTGTTTGCCTTTGATGAGTTCGGCAATACTTTCATACAAATCAGCTTCTTCCAATCCAGACTGTAATACATCACTGATAATCAATACTTTATCACGCTTCGTGTGCTGCTGAGTCATAAAATCAAGAGCCACCGAAAGACCAGCGTAATCGTTGTTGTAGGTGTCATCAATCAGATAACAATCATTGATTCCCTGCTTCAATTCCAAACGCATGGCTATTGGTTTGAGCATATCCAAACGGCTCTGGATTTCGGTAATATCAATGTCTTGGTGCAGCATCAAAAATATGCAATGTGTAGCATTTTCGATAGAAGCATCATCGGCAAACGGAATCTTAAAATCGTAGATTTGGCTATTCCACAAAATCTGTAGAGTGCAATAGGTGTTTTGTTTGGTAGCATTGACAAAAATCTTACTTCCCGCTTTTTTCGACCAACCGATTAGCTCAATGCTCGGATTAACGGCTTTCAGCAAGATTCTGATTTCATCATCAATCTCTTCAAAATCTTTGCAATAAATGAGGGTTTTGCTTCGCTGAAACAGACGGAGTTTTTCGGTAGCTTTTTGTTTTCGACTTCTGAAACCTTCATCGTGTGCCGAACCAAGATTGGTAAAAATCCCGATAGTTGGACGAATAATAGGTTCAAGAAACTCCATTTCGCCCGATTTTGAAATACCCGCTTCAAAAATTCCGAAATTATGGTGTTCGTTTATTTCCCAAACCGAAAGCGGCACGCCTATTTGTGAGTTATAGCTACGTGGACTCTTGACTAAATTGTAGTCTTTACCCAGCAATACGCTCAACCATTCTTTTACAATCGTTTTGCCATTGCTGCCCGTAACGCCAACTACTGGAATATCGAATTTTTGTCGATGATTTGCCGCCAAATGTTGTAAGGCTCGAATGGCGTTTTCTACCACAAAAAACTTGGCATCTGATAAGTTTTCGAGTTGAGATTTTAGGGCATCGTTCAATGCCTTTTTCTCGACAACAAACTCACGGACACCTTTTTCGTAAAGGTCTTTGATGAAAACATGACCATCGTGACGCTCGCCTTTGATGGCAAAAAATATACTATGCTCTGGTTGAGACACAAAGCGACTATCGGTTAGCAAAACCATAGCCTGAGAAATAATAGGTTCGGAAAGGAAATTCACTTACGAAAGAAAGATTTAGCACCCTCCTACTGGGTCGGACCGCCGATGCGGAGGGCTGAGGTGGGGCTATAAGGCTGGAATAAACTCCATATTTACGAATTGTCCA
>JBKBSS010000329.1:0-3486 GCA_046291385.1 Emticicia sp.
AACAATTGAGAACTCAATTATGCAACAAAATTATTGGTTTTACGGAGTTTTTTATAAACAATTTGCAAAAACTATTCATTCTTTTACTTTCCAAACTTACTCTATTAACTTCAAAAGTAAATCTAAAGTTTCGGGATTACTCGGACGTGGTGCTTCTGGACGAACAATCGTGCCATTTTTGTCGATAATCATATAACGAGGAATGCTATTGATTTGGTATTTTTTGCAAACCCCCGAAGCCCAACCACCTTCCGAAAGTCCGTGGTCGCCGTTGTCGAGTTTTAAGTTATCAATCGCACTTTTCCAATTGTTGGGGTCTTCATCAATCGACACATAAAGAAACACAATTTTCTTCTTTTGTTTTTCGGTGAAACCATCGTGCATTTTCTTAGAAAACGGAAATTCGGCACGACAAGGCCCGCACCAACTCGCCCAAAAATCAACGTAAACCACTTTTCCTTTGTATTTTGTAAAATTAAATTGCTTGCCATCAATGCCAACCAAAACAGGATAATCGCCCGTGCCGAGGGGAAGTTTATCTTTGCCTTCATCTTTCTTTTTGGCTACTTCTTCTTTCTTATTGAGGGTTTCTTTGCAATGATTCAAAAGCATATTTCGGTAATCGTTGGTAGCCACTTGACTAATCCAAAATTTGGCTGATGAAGCCGTAATTTTTCCGCAATTATCATACAACAATTTTGTGAGCGTATAATCCAAAACTTGACCTTTAAGGTATTTTTGGGCTAAATTTCCTTTGTCAGAAATGGCTTTTACTTGGTCGGAGTATTTAACAAATTTTTGTTCCTGTGAATTAAAATAAGTCACGAAAAATGGCAAAAAATTGCGATAACTTTCGACCATCATCAATTTTTCGTCGTTGACTTTTGCGGGGTCGAGTTCTTCGGTCATTACGGCTGGCAAAGATACCACACGAGTAAGTTTTGTATCAAAATTGCTGCGAATAATTGAGTATGCGAGCAATAAATGCCAATAATTCCAACGAATATTGGCTTCTACCAAAGATTGAAATTCGGGATTAAGTTTTGCAAGATTTGGGTAGTTTTTCAAGAAATTTAACTGACTTTTTCTATCGTCGTAAAGTTTCATTTCCCAATCATCAACATTGGCAGAAATCAATTGAACAT
Source organism: Emticicia sp. (assembly GCA_046291385.1). Lineage (GTDB taxonomy): Bacteria > Bacteroidota > Bacteroidia > Cytophagales > Spirosomataceae > Emticicia. The sequence goes on from JBKBSS010000329.1 coordinate 1,146, forward strand.
AACGAATTTCTTTATTGAAAGTATTGGGGTATTTTTTGTTAAATTCAGTCAAAAATATCTGAGCATCAGTATTTTCGATTAAATCATTGGCTTTTTTGAGGATATTGCCATCGCCATATTCTACAAAAATATCGGTAGTGTCAGGTTTTGAAAAACCAACGGACATTTGAGCAAAGGAAATGATAGGAAAAAGCAGTAGAAAAAGAAAATTCTTCAACATAGTTTTGTTTGTTAGTATTTGCTTACAAAACTAACGAAAATCTATGCCAAAGAAGTCTTTTGTCTGGAAGAAAATACAAAATAGCTTTATCAAAATCCTGTTAGGAATTTTATATAAATTGAAACAAGGTCTAATAATGTTTAGAAACTATACTAAGCAACAAACAAGTTGAAAACTTGTTCTGCTTCTTTAAAATCACTTTTATCGGCTTCGCAAGTTGGGCATTGATAGCTGGCTGGAAGTTTTGAAAATGGCACGCCCGCTGAAATATTATTCAACAAATCGCCAAATTCGGTATCATAAATTGTGAAACTAAATATTTTTCATTTTTACTTTTTTACTTTAAATCTTTGAAAAAACTAATTATTAACACTCAATTTCTTGGACTATACAAAATGAATACTTCACTTTGAGCGAATGTCGCCCAGCGAATGTCGCCCAGCGAATGTCGCCCAACGAATGTCGCCCAGCGAATGTCGCCCAACGAAGTCTTCATTTGATTTATCTTCCTTACATTATATGCTTACAATTTCATCTGAGCCACATAAGCCTCCACATATTCAGAGTGTAAACTGACTACATCACCAACAATAATCACGGCTGGATTACTCACCTTCGATTCGTTAACTTTTTCAATAATATCTTTTATTTGTCCGAAAACCGATTTTTGTTCGCCTGTTGTGCCATTCTGAATGATGGCAACTGGCACTGCCGATTTACCGTGTTTCTCGAAAATAGCCGCTATTTCAGCCAGTTTGCTCATTCCCATCAAAACCACAACCGTTGCCGACGATTGTGCCGCCAGTTCGAGGTCTTTTGGTAAACTGCCATCGCTCGTGTGGCCCGTTACGACCCAGAAACTCCGTGCAATATCACGGTGCGTAATCGGAATCTGAACGGCCGCCGCCACACCAATCGAACTTGAAACCCCAGGAATCACTTCGGTCGAAATTCCGAAGGACTTGGCGTGTTCTAATTCTTCGTAGCCCCGTCCAAACACAAAAGGGTCGCCACCTTTTAACCTCACGACGTGGCCGTGTTCGAGTGCCGATGAAACTATCAAATTGTTGATTTCGTCTTGCTTAAACGAATGCTGACCTTTGCGTTTTCCAACGTTGATTTTTATGGCATCTTTTGGTGCGTATTCGAGCAAAGAATCATTGGCAAGAGCATCATATAATATAACATCTGCACTTTGCAGGGCCTTGATGCCTTTTAGTGTGATGAGTTCGCTGTCGCCCGGACCTGCCCCCACGAGTGTTAGCTTAGAGTGCATAGTTTTTGAGTATTAATATTTAATGGTAAAAAGGGAAACTTTAGTAGGTATAAAAACCCTAAAGTAAAAAATAGTACGGTCATAGCCATATATTTCATGCCATAAAAACAAAGTCAATATTTGTCAAAATCACACTTTAACCAAAGAAAATTTTAAATTAATTGTCTTTAAACAAACAAATATCATTAGAATACAAATTAAGTAAAATTATCTAAAGCACAAATAGCACAAAAGAAACAAAAACTTTGATATAACAAAGAACTTTGAATACTGGTTTGTTAGTTCAAAAAAAATGCTTTAATTTTTCAAGATGCAAAATCTCGACAAACAAGTATCGCAGCGATTAACACACCTTTACATGGTGGCACTCATTGTGGTGGCACTGCTTTCTTTGTTTGGGCAAATGCTGATTCAGCGGTCTCTCAACGAATCAAGTGATGACGCCCACGTTGTAAATTTGGCGGGTCGTCAGCGTATGTTAAGCCAACGTTTGTGCAAAATAGCTATCTTATTGACCAATAAAACCCAGTATGCCGAAGAGGCCGCTTTCTATGAAAATGACTTTAGCGAGACACTCAATCTTTGGGTAAAATGCCATAATGACCTTAGAAATGGAAAACTGGGTTTGGAAAAAAACTATTTTGTAAAAAACAGTGCAGCAATACAGAAATTATTCGATGAAATAGAGCCAAAGTTTCAAGTAATGGGCATCAACGCTGATAGTATTGCTCAAAAAAAATATACAAGCCAAAATGGCCATAAAATCCTCAAAAATATGCTTACGAATGAGCGTGATTTTTTGAGAATTATGGATAAAATTGTATCGCAATATGATGTTGAAGCAA
>JBKBSS010000330.1:0-3486 GCA_046291385.1 Emticicia sp.
CTCGGCTCGTAGAAAGAAAAATGAACTTTGCGTTGCATTTTACGGCATAATTTAAGCAATTGACTGTTCCGAAAAGGTTGGTGTTAATCAAATAATCGGGCGTGCCGCCATTGATTCCTGCTAAAACCGAAGGCTCGGCTGAGGCTTCGATTACTGTGTCAACAATCGGAAGTGCATCGAAATCTTCTTTGCTACGAATATCGCCATGCACGAATGTGATTCCTGCTTTGCCGAGGCGAGCAACGTTTAGTTCTGAACCTTTGCGACGAAGATTATCCAGACAATAAATGTCATAAGATGGATAATTTGCTTTCAGCGAAAGTGCTAAGGCCGAACCCACAAATCCTGCTCCGCCTGTGATGAGTATTTTCATAAACTATTATTTTTCCTGAAAGGATATTTTTTACTTTTTTAATCTATTTCTTACTTTAATTTATCTTCAATCAATGCCCTGCATGAGAATTTCCGTTCACCGTCCACGGAATTCGTTTGAGGTTAATATTTTCGGTTGGACGAATGACCAACGGTACTTTTTCAACTTTTACGGCACTGCTATCAAGCCCAAACCATTTATCTTCCGAAGGTGTGAAACCTTTGATGAAGAAATAAGCTTTCATAATGAGATTTTCAAAAAATGAAAGTTGGTTATCATAAGATAAGAATTTTTCGAGAACTACAAATCTAAAATCACCAATTACATTATGGCGATTAAGCGATTCATAACGGCTACGAATATCAACTTCGCCATTTTTTACCATATCTTCCAAAACTTTTCTGAAATAAAGATTTATCTTATTTGGCACTCGGAAGCCCAAACGGAAATTTACTTTATAAACATCATGGTCAGCAATCGACATAACTTTATATTCCATTGTGTAAGGGTCGTCAACAGTATCAATGTGTACGAACCAATAAACATCGGCACGCTTGGGACGTTTCTGAAAAATAGAATAAATAATCTTATTTTCAATTTCTGAGGCACGACCCGCATTGCTCAAAAATACCAAGTGAGTGGCGTATTTTGGAACTGTAATGTCGGCACTAAGTTCTTTTAATGAGTCTGTATATTTGCTTAATTTCTCATATTCGGTCAATCGGGCTTTGATTTTTGAAGCACTCAACCAAATATACATAATACCAATCATCCCCAATGCAATGAGCATCGAAACCCAACCGCCGTGCATAAACTTTTGTAGATTGGCAATCAAGAAACAACATTCAATAAAAAAGAAAATACAAAAATAAATAACTACCCAAGCAAATCTTGATTTTTTGGCGTAGAGATAATAACTAAACAAGAAAGTGTTCATGAGCATCGTCAGTACGATAGCTAAGCCATAGGCTGCCTCCATCGCTGTCGAAACCAGTACTTTATGCCCTTCCTGAATGGTCATTTCATCGGCTACTCGGCTGAAATAAGTGATTACACCAATACAACCGATATAAAGCATAATATTTACGCTCGGAATATAAATTTGCCCTTTTTGGTTGGAAGGAAAATTGATTTTGATTTTTGGCCAAAAATTCAGACGAATAGCCTCCGAAACAAGGGTAAAAACCCCAGTAAGCATGGCTTGGCTGGCAATTACAGTCGCCATTGCCGCAATGACGATACCAGCAGGCAAAAACCACTCAGGCATAATATCGTAGAAAGGATTGCGAGTACCCAGTTTTTGACCATTAAGGCTCATTACATAAACGCCTTGCCCGAAATAGTTAAGGAGCAAACACACCTTTACCAAAATCCAACTGATACGAATATTTCCACGCCCAACGTGGCCCATATCGGAGTAAAGAGCCTCAGCACCAGTAGTACACAAGAAAACCGAACCCAGCAAAAAGAATCCACCAGGATGGTGAGTCAATAATCGGTAAGCGTAATAAGGGTTAATAGCCTTGAAAACCGAAAAATCTTGAAAAACCTGTATTGCTCCGAAAGTACCGAGCATTACAAACCAAACGGTCATAATGGGGCCAAAAGCCTTTCCTACGGCGTTTGTGCCTAAGATTTGTACAAAAAATAGCCCCGAAATAATGGCAATAACAATCGGTACGACTTGAATATTAGGGTATAAAATAATAAGTCCTTCGACGGCCGACGAGACCGAAATAGGAGGAGTAATGATGCTATCGGCAATCATGGTGCTACCGCCAATAATGGCAGGAATCGTGAGCCATCGAGCGTGCCTTCTGACGAGGGTATATAGGGCAAAAATTCCACCTTCGCCTCTATTATCGGCTCTTAAAATTAAAATTACGTACTTTGCTGTTGTTTGCAGCGTTAGTGTCCAAAAAACACAGGATAATGCTCCAAAAATAATTTCTTCACTAATAATTTCGTTTCCAGCAATTGCTTTTAAAACGTAGAGGGGAGATGTTCCAATATCACCAAAGACTATTCCAAGTGCAATCAGTAATCCAGCAACAGATAATTTATCGAGATTATTGTGGTGATGTCCATTTGCATGGCCATTACTACTCTCATTTTCGAGTTGACTCACTTCAATTGTTAATTATTTATAAAAAAAGTTTGCAAATATAGAGTTTCGTGAGCAATTCAAAGAAATTTTAAATAAAAATGTTTTGTGAAGCCACAATACTTACCAACTTTGTATGCTTATTTGACATATAAAAATAGTGATACTTCAAAAATTACAATTCACAACAAAACCCAATATCTGATAACCAATCATGTACGAAAATCTAATCTTAGAAATCTCTGATGGTGTTTCTACCATTACACTCAACCGTCCGCAGGTTTATAACGCCCTAAGTTCGGCTCTTATCAACGAAATAACGCAAGCCGTTGAAGCCTCTTCGGCCGACAGTTCGGTGCGTGTAATTGTTATTACGGGAGTAGATGATAAAGCTTTTTGCTCAGGAGCAGATTTGAAAGCTGGAATGGACGGAGGAATGTCATCGTTGGGCGACTCGCTTCGCAAAAATTATAATCCGATGATTCGAGCAATCAGAAATGCCGAAAAGCCAGTTGTTTGTCGAATGAATGGCATTGCGGCAGGAGCAGGAATGTCGCTGGCCTTGGCGTGTGATTTGATTATTGCCAATAAAGACGCTTACATGACTGAGCTTTTTGTCGGAATTGGGCTAATGCCTGATGCAGGTTCGATGTATTTTTTGCCGAGAATTGTGGGGATGCAAAAAGCGTTTGAACTTTGTAGCAGTGGCCGAAAAGTTTATATGGAAGAAGCTCTGAATTTAGGTTTAGTAACAAAAATAGTACCTTACGAAGCACTTGATGAAGCCGTAAACGAATTAACGGATTATTATAAAACTGCTCCAACAAAGTCAATTGGATTGATGAAAAAAGTTTTGAATCAATCGTTTAATAGTACAATTGAAGAAGTTTTGGAATATGAAGCCAACAACCAAGATATTTTGGGTAAAACCCATGATTTTGCCGAAGGAGTAATGGCTTTTTTGCAGAAACGTAAGCCCAATTTCAAAGGGAAATAAGCTGAAAGCAAC
>JBKBSS010000331.1:0-3469 GCA_046291385.1 Emticicia sp.
AAAGAAGTTCAAACAATAATGCTACTATTGCGATTGCGGGTAATTATTCTTCAAATATCTCTTCCGTTGAAGCTCGATTTACGAATACTCAAAATAACCAAGTTGTCATTGACTGGACGACTTTTACAACAAATATCAATGGTGGCGTATTCAATGGTTCGGTATCAAACGTTCCAGGTGGATGGTATATTCTCGAAATAAGAGCTAAGTTAGGCTCAAATATTGTGGGAACAGCTACTCTCAACCGAGTTGGAGTTGGGGAGGTTTTCTTGATTGCAGGACAATCAAATTCGCAAGGAAGGGAGGGCAATCAAGCTGAAGTTGGAGCAAATGATGAGCGAGTTTTAAGCCACAACGAATTATCATGGTATGATGTCTCAATTCAGCAGTGCGATAAAAAGATTCCTAATTATCCTTCTTTTACTCAGATATTTAGTAATGGAAGTACTCGAAGTTTTTTATCAAAGACAGGTTTCAATCCGTGGTGCTATGGAAAACTGGGCGATAATTTAATAGCAAAATTAGGCGTTCCCGTCGTCTTTTTTAATGCTGGGGCAACAAACACCACGTCATATAATTGGAAAGAAAGCTCAGATGGGCAGCCAACACAAAACTATTTTGACCAAACACAAGCTTCATATTGTAACGCAGTTGGAGTTCCGTATTCTGGATTGGAAAGAACAATTAATTACTATGCTTCAATTTTTGGGGTAAGAGCAATTTTGTGGCATCAAGGCGAAACTGATAATGATGCCAATACTTCACAGGCTAATTATCAATCAAATGTAAACTATGTCATAAACAAAACACGCTCCGAACTGGGTAATATCCCTTGGGTGATTTCCCGTGTATCAGTTAATGATAAAAACGCCAATAGCGGCACTGGAAACCCAAACTACAATATTATTAATGCACAAAACTCACTGATTAATAGCAGTAACAAAATTTACCCAGGGCCTTCAACCGATGATATTTTAGGTTCAAATCGTGTTGATGAAGTCCATTTCTATGGTGCTGGACTTATAGAATTTGCTAATAGATGGGATGCGGCACTAAGCATTGATTTTTTCAATGATGCAACACCAATAACCGCCAAAGCTTTTCCTCAAATATCAGTAAGTTGTTATTCTTCGAGTGAACTTCGTCTTACGGCACCATCTGGATATAATTCATACAAGTGGGTACGAATTGATACTGGTAATCAAGACTATGAGGATGCTACCGAAGCAACTTCACAGTTTATCGACCGCTCTTCGGGTACTTACCGCTGTTATGTATCTGATAATCAAGGAAATATTACTTTTACACAACCTGTAACAGTGCAAAATGTAAGTTCGCAATGTAGCTGTGTGGGTATTACTGATTGTTCGGCAGTCACTTATTTATCAGATAAAGTGGCTTGTAGTACATCCAATGGTTGGGGACCAGTAGAAATGGACAAAAGCAACGGCGAAAATAATGCAGGCGATGGCACAACTATTAGAATGAGAGGCACATCGTATTCAAAAGGAATTGGGGTTCATGCAAACTCTACCATAACTTATAAACTTAATAATAATTTCGGTAGATTTATCTCTTCCATTGGAATTGACGATGAAGTGGCAAATGCGAATGAAGGTGGAACTGTGATATTTAAAGTGTATAAAGATAATCAGGTAAGCTACACGAGTGGTGTTTTGAATAAAAATAGTGCAGTCGTCAAGATAAATATTGATGTTACGGGTGTCACGGAATTAAGATTAGAGGTAAATGATACGGGTGACAATAATTTTGCCGACCATGCCGACTGGGCAAATGCTCGACTTCACTGTGTCGATACGCAAGTCCCCTCTGCTCCTACTTCGTTGACTGAAAGTTTACTTTCGCAAAACTGTGTCACGCTAACGTGGGGAGCTTCAACTGATAATATGGAAGTAGAAAAGTACAATATTTATCAAGATGGCTCATTAATTGGTAGTGTTGAAGCACCAATCACTACTTATAAAATTACAGGACTCAGCCAATTAAATTATTACACATTCGTGGTTAAAGCAGTTGATTACTCAGGAAATATTTCAAACCAAAGTAATTTATTAGAAGTCGTAACACTACAAAATTTAATTATTTCTAACCCGAATAAAGTCATCAATAAAGGGCAGTCAAGTTCATTATTGGCATTTGGCTGTTTTGGCGGAACGGTTACGTGGTCTAATGGTTCTACGACAAATCCTTTAGTTGTTAGCCCAACCGATACAACAACTTATAGTGTTACTTGCAAAATAGGCGATTGTACAAGTATTGCTACACGGGATACCGTAAAAGTTATTCCAGACTGTAAAACTCTTTACGCTTTGGTGAAAAATAAAGACAATTATAGCGGAGCAAGCACTTCTCTGACATTCAACGCATCACAAACAATTTCGGCAACAAATATTATTTCTTCAAGTGCCAAAGTAAATTACAATGCGGCAAAATCCATTACTTTACTACCAGGTTTTAGTGCTAATACGGGTACTGTTTTTAATGCAAAAATTGCGGGATGTCCACAAACGCTAAATGCCATTTCTCTCCCTGCTGACACACTTGAAGTTTTACCTAAAAGTGAGACAAAACTCAGGTCATTAGAGCCAAAGTTGCCGTAGCTTTCTGACAATCTGTCAGGGTTTTCTGCCAAATTTATGCTTGGCATTTCAATTGATGAGATAAATAATCGAAATAAATTGATTAAATATACTGACACAAAAACATGGGAAAAATTATTGGAATTGACTTAGGAACAACAAACTCGTGCGTTGCTGTGATGGAAGGAAACGAGCCTGTTGTGATTGCAAACAGCGAAGGAGCTCGTACTACACCTTCGATTGTAGCATTTTTAGAGAATGGAGAAAAGAAAATTGGAGCACCAGCCAAACGTCAAGCTATCACTAATCCTAAAAATACTATTTCTTCTATCAAGCGTTTCATGGGTAAACGTTATACAGAAGTTGGAAGTGAATTAAAAACTATCACTTATGATGTAGAGCAAGGAGCAAACAACACTCCACGTGTACGCATCGGCGATAGATTATATACTCCACAAGAAATCTCGGCATCTATTCTTCAAAAAATGAAGCAAACTGCCGAAGACTATCTCGGAACAACTGTTACAGAAGCTGTTATTACAGTTCCTGCTTACTTCAACGATGCTGAGCGTCAAGCAACTAAAGAAGCGGGTACAATCGCTGGTTTAGATGTGAAACGTATCATCAACGAGCCAACTGCGGCTGCCTTGGCTTACGGTCTTGACAAACAAGGAAAAGATATCACTGTTGCGGTTTTCGACTTGGGTGGCGGTACATTCGACGTCTCGATTCTTGAATTGGGCGATGGTGTATTTGAAGTAAAATCAACTGACGGTGATACTCACCTCGGTGGTGACGACTTCGACCAAGTAATTATCGAATGGTTGGCAGAAGAATTTAAGAAAGATGAAGGTATCGACCTCCGTCAA
>JBKBSS010000332.1:0-3459 GCA_046291385.1 Emticicia sp.
AAAGCCAATCACAATCGCTACGATGAAGGCGGCAACCCCGATGATTTCAATAAAAAGCCCTTTTTGGTAGCCACTATAAGCTCCGTAAAGGAGTGGAAGGATAAAAATAAGGTCAAGCACGTTCATAAAATTGTCATTCTTTTCGCAAAGGTACAACTCTACTCAGAAAAGGCATAAAAAAAGGCGATTTATCAAAATCACCTTTCAATGAAGATAGTACTTATTTTTTCTCTCGTTTCAGTGCTTCTATCACGATTTCTTCAAATCCTGGTAAGGTTTTATAAGCATAGATACATTTCCATTTTGAATCAAAAGTGGGCGAAACTTCTAAAAATGCCTTTTCTTTTGGTCGATTCGCAGGAATTGTGGCATCGTTGGGCTTTGTAATGATTCGGACTGGAATATTTTCGTAATATTTAAAATACTGCGGATGAGTCAGGTAGCCAAGTGGCGTAACATCAAAAGGAATGAAGCCGTCATTGCCAAAAAGTTGTTCGTGCCTTTTCGACCAAGGTCTCAGGAAATCATAAACCCACTTATCGCCCTCGAAATTATTATTCAAAAAATCGTAATCGGTTTTGCCGAGAAATAAATAAACGCTACATTCAAAACCCGAAAGAACAACTTTTACGCCCGAGTCGAAAACTACTTTGAAGGATTCAACATCTTTTTCAAAGTTATAATCTGATACTGTATGCGGCTCTAAACCTGGGCGAAAATGAAAATCGGGCGTTCGGCCAGCACAAAATACAATTTCCTCAATTTGTGAGGCCAGTTCGGGATGATTTTTCAAAACGGTAGCTACGTTTGTAGCAGGGCCGAGAGCCAAAATCGTTAGTTTTTCTTTTTTTAATGCCGCTGCCAATGCCCTTGTTGCTTCGTTTTCAGTTCCTAAATCATTGCAAGTATCAGAGCCTTTATAAATAGGAATCGACAAATTTGGTGCGTACCATTTGAGCATTTTTTCAGTAATTCCGTAGGCGTAGTCCACATAAGTTATCAGACTGATACCTTCTATTTTTACTTTATCTTGGTGCTTTAGAGTCATCATCAACGTAATAGCGTCATCGACCTCTCGGGGAGCTCTATCGGGGTTGCCTATCATTATATCGGTGTCAAACCAAATTTTCTTTTGGGCAAATATTGGTAGGTTTAAAAACAATAAACCTATAAATAGTATTTTTTTCATTTTATAAAGTGCTTGTTATGAGACTTTTAGCCTCTTTTAGTAATGTTATTCGTTTTTCGAGCGAAAGGCTGAGCGGAAGTTGTGCCAAACCGATTATTCGACGCATGATTTCGATTCCAATGAATTGACCGAACAGTTTTTTATCAAAATCATCGGCTTTTTCGTACTTTCTGATAGCCGTTTCAATGATTTCGTTGTTCTGTTCACTCATTTTGAGATGAGCTATCAAAACTCCCAAATCGAATTCCGCACAACCATAAAAACAAAATTCGGGGTCTATTATTTTTACTCCGTTGTTGGTTTTCAAGAAACTCCCCAAATAATAGTCGCCGTGCAGTAAGTACGAGCCATCAGCCAAATAGACTTCTCCTAATTTTTTTACAATGTCTTTAAAAGCCTCGTCGGTTTTATAAACCATTGCTACTGCTTGTAAACCATCAAGCACATTGTTTAGGTCGAAACCGTTATTTTCCATCAATGGATAGATAAAAATATGCTCGTGATTGAGGGTTCGCATCGCACGGTTTCTGAAAACCTCATCGGGCGTTTGGGTTTTGAATGCCCGATGCAATTCGCTCAGATATTGGCTTATTGATGCAATATCTTCCACCGAAATATGTTGGTCGGGCTGATAAAGATTTGTCAAATCGCTGCTATTTCCCAAATCTTGAGTTATGATGATATTGTTTGCTTCATCTAAACCCAAAATTTTGGGCATGAAACTGCTTAGTTTCTCGCTTTTCTGAGTAAATTCATAGAACTTTCCTTCAATAATTGCCCGATTTTCGGGAGCAGCGATTGAAGGATATTTTTCTACATAAGCCCTTGACTGCTTGATTATCAATGTTCTGCCCGATGATGCGTAGATTCGCAACGTAAAGTTCATGTTTCCTTCACCAGGTTTCTCGGCTTTTATTATTGATTCGTCATCGTTGAGCCACTTTTGGGTTTTTAAATAACTTTCGAGTGCTGCTAAATTATCTGCTTTGAGTATCATCTTGATTGTCGGAAATTTAAAAAACGTATCTTACGCCAAACTGAAATTGTCGAGGTGCTGAGGCAGCTCTTACCACAAAAGTATTCGTGCTTTTTGCTCCAACTTGAAATTGATTACTATTGCCACGAACAACATTAAAACCCGAATAATTGGCAGCATTTAGCACATTGAAAACATCGGCCGAAAACTCAAAATGCTTCAATAATGTGTATTTTATAGATAAATCGAGCGTATTTGCCCAAGGTAGGCGGTCGTTGTTGCGTTTATCGCCAGGGCTATAATCGCCAGGATTAAAAAAGTCATTATCACCATTGAGGTCAGTTGTGCCGTAAATGCGTGCATCGGCAATGCGGGTAATTGGCTGACCACTTTGCACTAAAAATGCGGGAGAAATAACCAAATTATTGATAGGATACCAAAAAAACATCGCACTCATTACGTGGCGGCGGTCGTTTTCGTCGTAAGTATATTCAGCTTCGTAATTATTCGCATCATTGGCTCGTGTATTAATACTGCTGGTATTACTTTTGATTAAAGCCAACGAATAGCTCAGACGATAAGCGTATTTATCCGCACCTTTTAGTTTCTGATAAACCACGTTCATTGCCCAATAACGAGCTTTTCCATCGGTTTCATTCATAAATACATTTCGGGCAATGCCCCTGAGCGTATCTTGTCCAACTACTGCGTATTGTCCTCGGCTATCAGATTTTAGTGGCACTGGACGAGTTAAATCGGCTTCGGTTACTTTTCTTACTACTACATTTTTTGGGTCATCCAACGGATAGGCCGATGGTGCGTTGATATTGCGAATGTAGTATAAATTATTAGTTGCCACGTAGTTTAAGTCGAGCGAGAAAAGGTGGTCTTCATCGGCCTTGTTTTGATAACCCATCGAAACTTGGTGCGAATACGGATTTTGAAAACCATTCGGGTTCAATATTCGGAGGTTGTTCGTAAACTGGCGGTCACGTCTGGGTTGTAAATCAGTAAAACTTGGGCCGTTGAGGTAGCTCACGTTCGTAGTTGTAGCACGGATATTTCCTGGGAATGTGATTTTTTCAATATCAGCGTTCGGGTCTAATTTTCCGAGGCGTTGTAATTCCTGTAATTGTTTTTTATAATCAGCCGAAGTGCTATTAAACTGCAAAGCATCGCTATAAATAGAATATTTGATTTTATCAGTAAAAATTCCGTAGCCACCTCTGATAGTATTCCTATCATCTATTTTATAGTTGAAAGCAATTCTTGGAGCTAAATTATTCAAATCACC
>JBKBSS010000333.1:0-3442 GCA_046291385.1 Emticicia sp.
CCTTTAGTGCCTCACGATATCATTGGTGGATTTTTTCGCACAGGAAATGTCATCGAAAATAGCATCAACATAAGTTCAACGGGTGATAAAACAACGATTAGTGCAGGGGCGTCACGCATGACCAACGAAGGTATTGTACCGAATTCGGGTGCAAACCGAACCACACTCAACTTTGGCGGAAATGCAACTTTGGTCAATAAACTTAACCTCAACGGCAACGTAAACTACGTAAACACCAATCAGTCTTCGCCACAATCGGGAGCGGGTTTTTTCTCCGATTATACCAATGGTTTAGGTTCGGGTTCTATTTATTCTCGTTTATTTTATATGCCTCGCAATTATGATTTAAACAATTATCCATTTGAAAATCCTGTAACTGGAGAGAATGTTTTTTATCGTGGAGATGCCGATAACCCACTTTGGACAGCCAAATATAATGTTTATAACAGTAACGTAAATCGTGTGTTTGGTAATTTGGCTCTGAATTATGACGTTACTCCGTGGCTCAATCTGACGGCAAAAGGCGGGGTAAATACTTATTCCGAAATTCGCCGAGATGTGTATCGCCCAGGTGGAAATTTAGTACCTTTGGGGCAAGTAAACCGCCGAGACATTACAAATAGTGAAATAGATTTTACATTTCTGGCATCGGCTAATCGAGATATTAATGAGAAAATAAATATGCGTTTGTTGGTAGGTTTTAATGCCAATCAGCGATACAGAAATTTCAGTTCAATTTTAGGCCAAAAAGTTATCGACCCTAATCTTTTGGTGATTACAGGTACTGATGCCCAAACTGCATCTGAGTACCGAGAAAAACGAAATCTCTACGGCATATTTGCCGAATATGGTGTTTCTTACAATGATTATGCCTTCATCACGGCCACCGTCCGTAATGATTATTCTTCTACATTACCAGCCAGCAATAACAGCTACCTTTATCCTTCGGTGAGTGGTTCGTTTATTTTTACAGATGCTTTTGATTTGCCAAAAAGTATTTTGAGTTTCGGAAAACTCCGTGCGAGCTACGCCAAAGTTGGAAAAGATGCCGACCCATACAGTGTCTTTACAACCTACAACTTTAATGTTCAATATTACAACGGCAAGCCGATTCCTGCAATCAGTTTACCGTCGTCGCTCAATAATACAACCCTAAAACCTGAGTTTACGGCTGAAGTTGAAATTGGCACCGAATTACAGTTTTTCAAAAACAGAATCGGTTTAGATATTGCCTTTTTTAACAGAAACTCAACCGATTTAATTGTGCAGGCTACAATTCCGAGTTCTTCGGGTTTTGGTTCAAAACAAACAAATGCGGGTAAAATTAACAACAAAGGACTCGAAATCGGTCTAAATTTAGTGCCGATTAAACTCAAAAATGGCTTTACTTGGAATTCGTTTGTGGCATTTACTCAACTTACTTCAAAAGTGATTGATGCTGGCACGAGCGGAGAATTATTTTTGGGTGGAACGGGCTTATCTTCACTCGGAACGATGCACCGAAACGGATTTCCGTTTGGAATGATTTACGGTTCACGCATTGCCCGTGACGATGAAGGAAATTATTTGATAAACCCAACAACTGGTTTGACAATAATTAATCAAGTATCAGAAATTTTGGCAAATCCTGCCCCAAAATTCACCGTTGGTTGGACAAACACCTTTACTTACAAAGCATTTACGCTCACAGCATTAATGGATTATCGCCACGGTGGAAGTATGTTTTCTTCGACAGCAGGCTCATTATTACTCAGAGGGCAACTAACAAGTTCGGAAGACCGAGAAGGGCTTCGAGTAATTTCGGGTGTTTTGGGCGACCCCGAAACCCAAAAACCATTGCTTGATGAAGTGGGTAATAAAATCAGAAACACAATACCGCTTTCTGCTTTTCAATATCATTTTGCCAATGGATTTGGGGCTTACGGTGCAGACGAAACAAATATTTATGATATTACAACCATTCGTTTGCGTGAGGTTTCAATGGGGTATAATGTCCCTAAACCTTTATTGAAAAAAATATTGCCGTTTTTCGGTTCGCTTAGGGTTTCAACTTCGGGCAGAAATCTGTGGTTTTATGCCCCAAATATGCTGAAAGGATTAAATTTTGACCCAGAAGTATTATCTGATTTTGCGGATTCTAATGTGCAAGGCTTCGATTTAGGGGCTTCGCCATCGACTCGTCGTTTTAGTATCAATCTATCAGCCTCATTCTAAATTATACTTTTTTCAGTAAATTAAGTAAAAGAAGAAACATGAAAAGAAGAAATATATCAATAATTGCATTGGCCGCCATAGTTATTTTTATGGTAAATGCTTGCCAGCTCACCGACTTAGATATTAACCGAGACCCCAATAGTCCAACTACTGTTTCGCCAAGATTATTATTGCCAACCGCCGAATATGCAGTAATCAATGCCACAACGGCTTTGGGACAAAACTCAATGGGTTTTGCGGGAATGCTCACCAGTGCCGATGATTTTGACCTCTCCAACCAATCTTATAATGGCGTGTGGAATAGTTTTTATCAGGATATGAATAATGTGGAAGCAATCATCAAAAGCAGTACCAATAGTCCGCATTATTTGGGCGTGGCACAGGCACTAAAAGCTTTTGCGATGGGCAATTTTGTTGATACTTTTGGCGATGTTCCGTATTCGGAAGCGTGGCAAGGAAACGGAAATAATACACCCAAATTTGACAAAGATTCCCAGATTTATGAAGATTTAATAAAATTATGCGATGTAGCCGTAACAAATCTTTCAAAAACAACTGCCGAACCATTAGACCCAACTGCCGATTTTATGTACGGTGGAGGAAGCGGCGGTGCAGTAAAATGGATTAGATTTGCCCGAACGGTAAAGATAAAACTATTGCTAAACTCTCGAAAAGGTAGAGCCACAGGAAATGCCGATTTACGCACAGCCCTTGCCGCAGGCGGATACATCACAAGTCCAGCCGATGATTTTACGTTTAATTTTAGCACAACTTCTGCCCCAGTTGATGGTCGTCATCCGTGGTTTCAGAATGCTTATCTTACTACCAATAGTTTTCCTTATATCAGCCATCAATTGATGCAGGAAATGTTGTTTAATCGTGACCCCCGATTAGATTTTTATTTCTATCGCCAAGCTGGAAGTATTCTTGATGTTTCAAATCCAACCGATAGAGGCGTAATTCCTTATGGTGGAACTTATTTGGTGCTAAAACCCGCATTTTGGGCAAGATGGCGACAAGTTTTTGGCCGAGAAACAAGGTCAGATTCACTTTATGTTGCAGGTTTTTTTGGCAGAGATAGAGGCGACAATACAGGTCAGCCACTTGATGGTACGCTACGCACAGCCCCAGGAGCATATCCAGCGGGTGGGCTTTACAGCGGACGAAATACCGCAGCCCGAACGCTAACTGGTGGAACTGGCTCAGGAAATGGAATATTTCCACTCTT
>JBKBSS010000334.1:0-3436 GCA_046291385.1 Emticicia sp.
TTATAATATGTGCTTTCCATTCTGGATTATCTATCTTAATTTTGTCTAATAAGTGATGGTACATTTTTTTGTTGTATTGGTGCAACTTTACAACACTTTCTGTGCCTCACTTATTCATCATGTACCGTAATATACAAAATTATAATTTTATGATGGTCCGAGATTCGAGCGTGCGAGGCAAAAATGCCGATATTGATGCTCTCGCCAGCAAAGATGCACGCTCGGCGGCGGTCATGCTTTGGCATTATCACGACGATGACGTAAAAGCCGAAAATGCCAATATTGAAGTAAATTTAAAAGGTTTTACGGCCAAACAAGTTAATTTTCATCATTACAGAATTGATAGCGAAAACAGTAATTCGTATGAAGTTTGGAAGAAAATGGGTTCGCCCGAAAATCCTACGAACGAGCAAATTGCTATTCTGGAAAAAGCTGGACAACTCACATTATTGACTTCGCCAAGCTATGTAAAAACTACTGATAGCGAATTAAAACTCAATGTTTCTTTACCAAGACAAGGCGTTTCATTACTAAAATTCGATTGGTGAGAATAGACAGAACAAAACATTCAATCATTAAAATATGCACCGTTTAGGATTTAAAATGAAACTTCATGCAGGGCAAGCAGAAGAATACAAACGTCGCCACGACGAACTGTGGCCAGAACTTGGTCAAGTTTTAAAAGATGCCACCGTCAGCGATTATTCGATTTTTTTGGATGAAGAAACCAACATACTTTTCGGCACGCTGAAAGTTGAAGATTTAGAGAAATTCAACCAAATTCCTCATCATCCAATTACGAAACGTTGGTGGGCATACATGGCCGATATTATGGATACAAATCTCGATAATTCGCCTGTTAGTATTGATTTAAAAGATGTTTTTTATTTAGCTTAAAGTAGAACCCTAATGATTAAATTATTTCATAAATCGCTCATTTTTGCGGCATTTTGCTTGTCAAATCTTACTTTTGCTCAGGTTCAAGCACCCGCTTCTACTTTGCATTCGGAATCTTTGCACACGGCAAAACCCGATTATCCGACACCTTATGGTAGTCCGAAGGTTGAAGAAGTTACACAAGTTTTAAACCGTATTCATGGTTATTTAGATGCCACGACGCCAACAAAGGTTATCAATAAAATAACCAAAGAAGAAATCAAAGATTTCTCAAAAATTGACACAAACGCAACCGTTTATCGTGGAGATTTTAGTTTGACAAGCTACGAATGGGGCGTAACTTACGCCGCAATGTTGGCAGCCAGCAAAGCCACTGGCGACCCACGTTTTGCTCAATATACAACTCAACGCCTCAATTTTTTGGCTGAACTTACGCCCATAATTAAAGCAAAATTTCCAGTTAGTTCAACGATGCCACTGCGTCAGATAATTGCTCCTCACGCTTTAGATGATTGTGGAGCGATGTCAGTTTCGATGATAAAAGCCATGCGTGATGGTTTGGTAAAAAACAACGTTCGCCCGTTGATTGACAATTACCTCAACTACATTTACACAAAAGAATACCGTTTAGCTGACGGAACTTTGGCAAGAAACCGTCCATTAAAAAATACACTTTGGCTGGATGATATGTTTATGGGCGTGCCAGCTCTTGCTCAAATGGGAAAACTCACGGGCGATAAGAAATATTACGACGAAGCCGTGAAGCAAATCATGCAGTTTTCTAAACGAATGTTCAATAAAAATTTGGGAATCTTCATGCACGGATGGGTAGAAAGCATGGAAACTCACCCCGAATTTCATTGGGGAAGAGCCAACGGCTGGGCAATTTTGACACTGATTGAAGTGTTGGATATTTTGCCTAAAGATTATAAAGGTCGTGCCGAAATTTTAGCCTTGTACAAAGCCCACGCCAAAGGTTTGGCTTCATACCAAACAGGCACAGGTTTTTGGCACCAATTACTTGACAAAAATGATACTTATTTAGAAACTTCGGCAACGGCAATTTATACTTATTGCATCGCCAAAGGCATCAACGAAGGTTGGCTCGATGCCGCTACTTACGGCCCAATGGCTCTGCTCGGTTGGAACGCAGTAGCAACAAAAGTTACCGAAAAAGGACAAGTTGAAGGCGTATGCGTAGGCACAGGAATGGGTTTTGAACCAGCATTTTATTATTACCGTCCAGTAAATGTTTATGCCGCTCACGGTTACGGCCCAGCATTATTTGCAGGTGCAGAAATCATTAATTTAATCAAAAAACACAAGTTTGCACTGAATGATAGTGCGATAATGAAAACCAACACCCCTAACCCCTAAAGGGGGATTTTTATTTGGTATTAAAATTTTCAACAATATCTCCTTTAAGTATTAGGGGTTAAAATTCCATCAAAAATGAACACTAAAAAACTATTTTTCTATTTATTAATTATCCTTAACTCCCCTTTAGGGGTTGGGGGTTTTGGGGAGGTTAGGGGGCAGTCATATTCAGTCCAAATGGCGGAATCTTTTATGAGTCGTCATAAAGATTCGATTGCCGTGAAAGAAGGAAAACCTGCCGCTTGGGACTACGAACAAGGTTTAATGCTGAAAGCCCTCGAAAAAGTATGGTATCGCACGGGCGATGGTAAATATTTTGAGTATATCCGACATGATTTAGACCGTTATGTACAGAAAGATGGCAGTATTCGCACCTATAAATACGATGATTTTAATTTGGATAACGTTCCAACTGGTCGTGCTTTGTTGATGCTTGCTCAACAATCTCAACCCGATAAAGAAAAGTACCAAAAAGCAGCCGATTTACTTTGGAAACAAATCGAAAATCAACCAAAAACCAATGAAGGTGGCTATTGGCACAAAAAGCGTTATCCATACCAAATGTGGCTCGATGGACTTTTCATGTGCGAGCCTTTTGCGGCCGAATACAGCAAGATTTTCAACAAACCAGAGCATTTCAATGATATTGCCAAACAATTTGCTCTGATTGAAAAATACGCAGTTGATGCTAAAACTGGCTTAGTTTATCATGGCTACGATGAAAGCAAAGAACAAAAATGGGCAGATAAGAAAACTGGACTTTCGCCACATTTTTGGAGTCGTGCGATTGGCTGGTACGCAATGGCTTTGGTCGATGTGCTTGATTATTTTCCCGAAAATCACCCCGAAAGAGCAAATTTGATTAAGTATCTCCAACGCCTTGCTCCTGCTTTGGTCAAATACCAAGATGCAAAATCGGGCGTTTGGTATCAGATGACAACCCAAGGCACTCGCAAAGGCAATTATTTTGAATCATCAGGTTCTGCCATGTTCGTTTATACACTCGCCAAAGGTGTGCGTAAAGGTTATTTGCCAACTACTTTTCTGACGGCTGCCAAAAAAGGTTACGCAGGAATACTGAAAGAATTTGTAGAAAAAGAAGCCGATGGCACAATCAGTTTCAATAAAACGGTAAGTGTTGGCGGTTTAGGCGGAACTCCTT
>JBKBSS010000335.1:0-3414 GCA_046291385.1 Emticicia sp.
ATTTAAAGTTTTGGGGTTGAAAATTGTATTTTTCATATACACAAAATTTTATTTGTTAAGGAGAATTTACCAATTAGTCGTTGTATGAAATATAGTTTTGTTTCATTCTCAGTCTAACGGCTGTATTTTATGGGCGTTAGATTGCAAGTTTTTTTAATATGTCATTTTTAATTGCGAAATAAATAGTCAACCCAATGAAAAACATTTCAATTCTTTCGTTAGTCTTAGGAGTAATTTTATTCTCAAATTTCACGTTTCAATCGTTAGGTGATAATCCAAAATCACTAAAAGAAGCCTTTAAAAAGGATTTTTTGATTGGAACAGCTCTCAACAATTCTCAAATCGAAGAGAAAAACCCCGCTGTCAATGAGGTAATCAAACAACATTTCAATGCGGCTACACCCGAAAATATTATGAAATCGGCACTAATTCATCCAAAATGGAATACTTACGATTTCACGATGGCCGATAAGCTGGTAGAATATGGTCAAAAAAACAATATCAAAATCAATGGTCATACCTTAGTTTGGCATAGTCAATTACCCAACTTTATCAGAGGTATCAAGAGCAGCGATTCTATCCGTACATTTTTTACCGACCACATCAAAACCGTTGCGGGGCGTTATAAAGGAAAGGTTTTCTCGTGGGATGTTGTAAACGAAGCGTTAAACGAAGACGGAACACTCCGAAACTCGGTATTTTTGAAGCATTTGGGTGAAGGTTATCTTGCCGATGCCTTCCGTTTGGCTCAAGAAGCTTCGCCAAATACTGAATTGTATTACAATGATTATAACAACGAACAATCAGCCAAACGTGCAGGATGTATCAAATTAATCAAGAAAATTCAAGATTCAGGTGCAAGAATTGACGGCGTTGGTATTCAAGGACACTGGCACGTAGGCAAAATTCCATTGAAAGATATTGAAGAAAGTATTCTTGAATATTCGGCTTTGGGCTTAAAAGTGATGTTTACCGAATTAGATATTGAAGTTTTACCACGAAATTTTCAAGGAGCAGATGTAAGCCAACGCATGGCAAATAGCCCAGAAATGAATCCATACGCCAACGGTTTACCAGAAAATATTCAGAAACAACTTGCTGATGATTATGAAGCACTTTTTAAATTATTCTTGAAACACAAAGACAAAGTTACAAGAGTGACATTCTGGGGCGTAAATGACGGCGATAGCTGGTTGAATAACTGGCCAGTACGTGGTCGTACGAGTTATCCTTTACTTTTTGACAGAAATAATCAACCAAAACCTGCTTATTTTAAAGTAGTTGGCTTGAAAAATTAATAAATTTTAAAGTGTCAACCTCTCTTTTTAAGAAGAAGTTAATAAATTTACTGAAACTTGAAAAATCAATAAAACCTCAAATATGTATATTCATATTTGAGGTTTTTATTTTTAATCGGTTTATGTGCCTGCAAGAATGCCACGGAAGCTAAATACAATGTAATACATAACAACCGTTTCGGTAATGGTCGGCCGCTGCCGTCCGATTTTCAAGTTGTTTCGTGTGTCGCAAGGAACAATTTACAAAATTGTTCTACAAAAATTAAAACTATTGAGCTAACATCGTACTAAAGTTACTGAATAAATATTTTTGGTTTACGGACTTTCTATTTACTTACGGTGGCGTTTTTTTGCTATTTTCTATGAATTTTTATTGAGCGATAAATACTCCGAGGGCGATATATTGTACTTGGATTTAAAGGCTCTGGCAAAATAATTTGGGTTTGAAAAACCTACTGAATAAGCAATTTGTGAGATTTTCATGTCATTTTTTTGTAGAAGCGAAAGTGCTTTTTTTAATTTCAATGACCTTACATATTCAACGGGGCTTTCGCCTGTGAGGTTTAAAACTTTTGCATACAAAGTACCTCGACTGACAAACATCGCCTTGCTTAATTCTTCAATCGAAAGATTGGGGTTTTCAATGTTTTCTTCTACATAACGAGTAATTTTTAGTAAAAACTTTTCGTCTTCAGAAATGACTTCTATATCTGGTTTTTCAAACTGTATGTGTTTGCTATAAGTATTTTTCAGTAAACTATTTAAACTGAGTAAGTTTTCGATTTTAATATTCAATAAGTGAAAACTAAAAGGCTTGGTCAGATAATCGCTTGCACCTGCTTCTAATCCCTTTAATTGTTCGGTTTCTTCCGATAAAACTGTCAGCATTATAACAGGAATGTGCTTGGTTCGACTATCATTCTTGATTTTTCGCACCATTTCTATCCCATCCATCACGGGCATATTTGCATCGCTGATGATTAGCTGTGGGTGGGTGGCCAATGCTTTTTGCCAGCCTTGTTTGCCATCGGCGGCTTCTATGATTTTGTATTTATTTTTTAAACTTTCAACCAAATATGCCCTTAAATCAGCGTCATCATCTATGATGAGTACAATCGGTTTTTCGATTTTTGGCGGCTCGTTTTTTGCAAAACTTTCAATAGCATCCAAGTTATCCTGCGAGTTTAATAGGGGAGTCGATTGCTGAAAATTAATCGGAGTCAAGGGCAAAGAAATAATAAAAGCACTTCCTACGCCTTCTTCACTTTCTACTCTTATTGTTCCGTCGTGAAGTTTTATAAATTCTTGAGCTATCGAAAGGCCGATGCCACTACCTTGATTGAGAATATCTATATTATTATCTGCCTGAAAAAAACGCTCAAAAATCTTTTCTGTCAAATCAGCACGAAGTCCGATTCCTGTATCTCGCAGAATCATCTTTACTCCTGTATCTCCCTCTCCCGTTATTTGAAAGCTGACGTTTCCGCCATCGTTGGTAAATTTTATGGCATTTGAAAGAAGATTTATCAACACTCGTTCTAATTTGTCTTTGTCGAAAGAAGTATTGTAATTGCTAAACGCACTCACAAAATGTAAAGAAATGTTTTTTCTGACGGCTATGTATTTAAACGAATCCACGATTTCTTGCGTAAATGTGATTAAATCGCCCTCGGTTTTGTGCAAGGTCAGTTCATTGTCTTCGATTCTTCGGAAATCAAGCAATTGATTGACCAAATTGAGGAGTCTTTTGGCATTTCGGCTAATCAAATTGAGCATTTCTAATCGTTCGGTACTTTTTTCGTGAAACATCAAGTTCTCAATCGGATTCAAAACAAGCGTAAGTGGTGTTTTTAGTTCGTGACTTAGGTTAGTCAAAAATTTAATTTTAACTTTTTCGAGTTCCATTTTTTGTTCTGCGTCGTGCCGTTCCTTTTCGATTAAATGATTCATTTCCAAGCGTTCCTGCTTTCTCATAAATTCATTTTCTAATCTTTGAATCGAACTTCTTCTAATCACCCAAATAGAAAGCATAATCAAGACTAAATAGCCGAGATAAGCATAATATGTACGCCAAAATGGTGGATTTACGATTACTTCGATTATTTTTTCGGGGGTT
>JBKBSS010000336.1:0-3394 GCA_046291385.1 Emticicia sp.
AAAGGAGAAAAATTAATCGCAGAAGCGTCTAAATAAAACCCCGAACCCCTAAAGGGGAATTTAGGAGGCTATGTTATATAAGTTAATGCCCCAAAGCGAATAAAAAAGCTCCCCTTTAGGGGCGGGGGGGTCATCAATTATGAACTTAGAAATAATTACTCCTGATAAGAAAGTTTACGCTGGTGTTGTTGACTCGGTAATTTTACCAGGAAACAACGGTGGATTTCAAATCTTGAAAGACCACGCACCCATCGTTAGCACACTCGCTAAAGGAAACTTAGTTATCGAAGCCAACGGCAAAAAGGAAACTTTCGTTGTGGATGGTGGCGTAGTTGAAGCAGCCAAAAATAAAGTTTTGGTTTTAGCTGAGTCAGTAGCTTAAAAGCTTTTCTTGATAAGAATACCCGAAAGAGGCATAGAAGATTCTGTGCCTCTTTTGGTTTTTTATACGAAATGAGAGTATATTTACTCAAACAATAACACCCATCAATAATTTTTGAACCTCAAAGATTATAAATAGGTTATGTAAATATTACTTATCGTATTGATGCTCATAGATAATCACGGAAGACCCATTAATTACTTGCGATTGGCTGTAACTGACCGCTGTAATTTGCGTTGCTTTTATTGTATGCCCGAAGAAGGAATCCAATATCTGCCCAAACCGCATTTATTGAGCTACGAAGAAATGATTCGACTTTGTACGATTTTAGCCGAAATGGGCATTAGTAAAGTCAGAATCACGGGCGGTGAGCCTTTTGTTCGTCGAGATATTATTCCTTTTCTATGGAAATTGTCGGAAATTGAAGGTATCAACAAAATCAACATTACTACAAATGGCGTGCTTACTGCTCCGTTAGTGCCAGAATTAAAGAAAATCGGCATTAGTTCGGTAAATCTTAGTTTAGATTCCCTCGACCGCCAACGATTCTTTGAAATCACTCGTCGAGATGAATTTCCGAAAGTTTGGGCAACGCTCGAAGCACTTCTCGAACATGATATTCCAGTAAAAATCAATACCGTGGTGATGGCGGGTAAAAACGACGAAGATATTTTATCAATGGTCGAATTGGCTCGCAATCAAAATGTTTCATTGAGATTTATCGAAGAAATGCCTTTCAATGGTGAAGGTCTTCGCCCCGAACAAATGGAATTTTGGAGTTATCGCCGAATTATGGATTTAATTCGTTCGGCTCATCCCGAATTGTATAAATTACAAGACGAACCCAATTCCACGTCTTACAATTATCATATTCCGAATTTTAAAGGAACTGTTGGCGTAATTGCAGCATTTAGTCGCACATTCTGTGGCACTTGTAACCGCATTCGTGTAACACCAACGGGCAGTTTCCGAACTTGTTTGTACGATGATGGTGTTTTCAATGTAAGAGATTTTATGCGTCAGAAATTATCTGATGAAGAAATCAAACAACGTATTTATGATGCCTTACAAAATCGAGCAAAAGATGGTTTTGAAGCCGAAAATCGTCGTACAAGTGTAGTTTCAGAATCAATGACCACGATTGGAGGATAAAATCAATAAGTGAATGATTCGATGATAGGATGATAGAATATTAAAATTAGAATAAAACTTTACAAATTACCAAATTCAAAAAAAGTATGTTAAAAGCAGAAATGATTACCGACAAAGGTACAATGACAATCGAATTTTATGAGCAAGATGCTCCGATTGCAGTAAATAACTTTGTTACTTTAGCAAAAAAAGGTTTCTACGATGGTTTAATTTTCCACCGTGTGATTCCAAATTTTATGGTTCAAGGTGGCGACCCTGATGGTACAGGTGGCGGTGGCCCAGGATATACAATTCCTTGCGAATTGACAGGAAATAACCAATACCACGACAAAGGTGTTCTTTCGATGGCTCACCGTGGACGCAACACTGGCGGTTCACAGTTTTTTATCTGCCACAATCGCTCAAATACGCAACACTTAGACCGTAATCATACTTGTTTCGGTAAAGTTGTTGAAGGACTTGATATCGTTGATGCGATTCGTCAGGGAGATAAAATCCAAAAAATCAATGTTATTGAAGTTGAGGCTTAATATTGTTTTTAACGTAAGCTATAACCAATAAAATTAGAACACAGATGACGCTGGTTTTACAGATTTACACTGATTTCTAAATAAAATTTTGTTTTATCAGTGAAAATCAGCCGAAGCTGCGTTATCAGTACGGTCCGCCGCCGCGGTCCCATTTTTGAAGGTTATAGCTTGAGTTAATTTTAAGAAAGCTGCTCGAAAAACGAATTTTCGAGCAGCTTTTTGTTTATGCTTCACTAAAAATAATTATTTCTTTCTATCTTCGCATAAAATCAAACTTCATCTTTTCAAATGAAAAAACTATCCATCTTTACCCTTATTGCCCTGAGTTGTAGTTTGGTGGTTCAAGCCCAACGTCCTGCGGCTACTACCGAATACAATGCCAATACTCGATTTGAGCAAATGGGAACTTCATTGCCTACGCCTAATACTTTCCGCACGGCGGCGGGTAGCCCTGGGCGAGACTATTGGCAGCAAAAAGCCGACTATGATATTAAAGCTGAATTGGACGATACAAAACAGTCGATTTCGGCAACTGAAAAAATTACCTACACCAATAATGCTCCCGAAGAATTAAGATATTTATGGTTGCAACTCGACCAAAATCTTTTTGCAAAAGGTTCTATGGGTTCAAATATTGGTCAGTCAGCAATTAACCCTACCAACGGAGCGAGTCTCAATACTTTGGGTAATATGACAGGAGCAAATGACAAAGATTATGGCTATAAAATTTCAGCCGTAAAAGATGCTCTCGGAAAAGATTTGAAATATACAATCAACGAAACCATGATGCGTATAGATTTACCAACGCCTTTGGCTAAAGGAATGACTTTTACGCTACAAGTTGATTGGAAATTTAATATTGTGGACTTAAAGGGAAGTGGAGCAAGAAGTGGCTACGAGCTTTTTCCGAAAGATGGAAACGTATTATACGAAATTGCTCAGTGGTTTCCACGCATGGCAGTTTATGATGATGTAAACGGCTGGCAACACAAACAATTTTTGGGTCAGGGTGAATTTACATTACCTTTTGGTGACTATAAAGTGGCTCTAACTGTACCAAACGACATGGTTGTTGGTGCAACTGGCGAACTTCAAAATACAAAAGAGGTTTTGACTGCTACGCAAATCAAGCGTTGGGAACAAGCCAAAAATACTAAAACTCCAATTGCAATCGTAACCCAAGAAGATGCAGAAGCTGCCGAGAAAGGCAAGCCAACTGGCAAAAAAACTTGGATTTATGCCGCTAAAAATGTGCGTGATTTCGCTTTTGCGGCTTCTCGTAAATTTATCTGGGATGCCATGCAAGTTGATGTAGAAGGCAAAAAAGTTT
>JBKBSS010000337.1:0-3391 GCA_046291385.1 Emticicia sp.
CAAAACGCTTTTTAGGGCGTTTTCAATATTATCCGTACACTTTTTTAGTGTCCATTCGGTGCGGACGTATTCAGCCGCAAAAATACCCATTTCTTTTCTTAAATCAGAGTTTTCGCTTAGCTTATCCAGATATTTTGCGAGATTTTGGGGGTTTCTATCGCTCAAAAAACCATTTCTATTTGGAATAATTGTTTCTTTTACGCCTCCTTCTTGCAAAGCAATCACTGGTGTTCCGCAAGCATTGGCTTCGAGCGGAGCAAAACCAAATGGTTCGAGTTGGGAAGTATAAATCATGCAAAGAGCGTTTGAAAGCAAAGTCACGAGTTCAGCATCCGAAACCATTGTTTTTATCTCAAAATCTACGCCTGTTTGTTTGGCGAGAGTCTGCATTTCTTCGGTATAACTTTGGTCAACCATGTTTGCTACCCAAATCAACTTAATATTTTTATTTTTCATTTGTGCCATTGCTTCAACGGCCAAACGTGGATTTTTATTGACGTAAAAATTGCCCAAACCAATTACATAATCAGATTTTTCGATTTGATTGGCCTTGAAAATTTCAGTATCAATGCCCAAATAACAAACTTCGGCTGGTGAACCGTAGGCTTTTAAACAACTTTCAGCCGAATAAATCGAATTGACCAAAACTTTATCGAAGGCTTCGTAATTGTGTCGTTCTTCACGCATTTGCACCCGATTTCGGCGTTCTACCCATAAATCTTCTAAAAATGGTAGCCAATAACTTCTACGAAAAACCTTTCCTGCTGCACCTTGTGGAGCTTGCCAGACAAGTCGAGGAAGCGATTCGTAAAAAAATCTGAAAGGCTCGCCCAAATACAAAACTTTGGGAATTTTGATATATTGACCAATAAACGGAACGGCATAAAAAAAGCAACTATTGGCGAAAAGTACATCAAAATTACCAGCATTTATTTCGTCGGCACATTGTTGGCAATGGACTTCCATTTCGAGCATATTTTGGTCTTTTTCAAAGAAAAACGACTTGAATTTATCTTTTAATGAAGTTTCTTTGGTGCGATTATAGGTGATTTTATTAATCTTTACATCGGCAGGAATTTGCATAAAACCGTCGGCATCGGGCGAATTGCTCCAAATTTCAATCTGATGTCCTCTTTGGTGAAGTCCATTCAAATGATAGTTTAATGCTCTGCTACCGCCACCGCTCGGAAGATTGTGCCAAATTGCAATTTTCATAGTTTTTCAATCAAAGAAGCTAATTTTTCAAGAGGTATTTTGGCGTATTTACGCACCCGAACCAATCGCTGAACTTTCCTGGGCTTGATATAATCGCACTTGAAGTTTTTCCAGTAAAGTTCGTTATTGGCCAGAAGTTGGTTTCGGTAAAGCTCAAAAAGCGGAACAATATCCGCACGTTTTTCAAAATTGATTCTATCTTGGTATTTTGAAACTTCGTTTGGTTTGGCAATCAGATAACCGCTGTAATGAAAAAACTGCAAAGGAATATTCTCATTAATCATCCAACGATTTTCTACAAACGAACATAATCTTTCGTGCAAATTCCAGTAGGCTACATTGTTTCCTAAATGCTTGTCGATGAATACTTTATCGAAATAAACTGGAAAAAATTCAGCCCAATGTTGGTCAACGAAAAGCCCATTACAGAGGTCGATTACGCATTCATTTTTGAGTTTATCGCACCACCAAGTTATCATTTTTTGTGCTTCAGTCGAGCGTTTTATCGCCACAAAACCAAAGTTAAAAATGCCAGTATTGATAATATCTTCTTCTCTTTGCCATTTATCATCGTTGTAAGGCGTAGTCATGTGGGGCGTAACAACGATATTATTTTCGGCTAAATTTTTGGTCAAATGCGTCAATTTATCGAAAATAATAATATCAGGGTCGAAATAAATAATATTCGTAATATCAGGGCGATTCTTTAGAAAATAATCGAAATAATATGGTTTTACGGCTGTGTTTAATTCAGTAATATCATAGCGGTCGCACATCCCTGCAAAATCTAAAATATTAATTTTATCAACTTCAAGTACTTGATAATCAGGTAGTTTAGATTTGTCGATGTCTTTAGTTTCGAGTTTGTCAACCAGCCCAATGATATATTCAAAGTCGGGATTTTGCTCACGCAAAGAATCGCCAAGTGTATGAGCTTGAGCTAAATAATTAACCGAACAAAGTGTAAAAACAAGTGTCATAGAATGTGGAGCGAACTTCCAGTTCGCCGAAAAATCAAGGGATTTGAGAAAAGGTTATTAAAAACTTAGTATTACCCCAGCAGACTTTCAATTTTCAAAACCGAATTTTCAAAACTATATTTATTCAAAACTTTATCTTTGGCTTTTTGCCCCAGTTGTTTGGCGAAAGATTGATTTAAGAATAGTTTGGTGATACTTGAAGCCATCGCAAAAGTATTCAAATACGGCACAATTATTCCTGCATCTTCTTCAAGAAACTCGCTACAACCGCCAGTTTTATCAAAGCCAATCATTGTTTTTTGTGCCAAAGCGGCCTCAAGCATCACGAGTGGGAAAGGGTCTTCTCTCGACACAATCGTGAAAATATCAAGGCAATTTATTAATTCTACGGCATCGGGTGTTTGCTCGATAAACGTAATTTTATCTCCAATGCTCATTTTTGCAATATCGTAGGAAATTTGCTCATAATAATCGCCTTCTTTTTTTACGCCAATCCAAACAAAATGACAATTTTCGTTGCTGGTATTCAGAATCTGATTGATTACTTGCAAGAACACATCAATGCCTTTTCTCCATTCGGCGTTTCCGCAACCACCAATTAAGAATCCTGTTTCTGGAAGATTGTATTTTTGTTTAATTGCTTGATTATCAGTTGTTTCAATTCTATTTAAAATACTTTCATTATCAACAAATGAATGAATTACTTCAGTTTTTTGTGCCGAAACTCCGTGATTTTCGATGATATTTTCGGCAACTGCTTTTGAGCAAGCAATGATTTTTGTTGCGTGTTTAAACAAAAAATCTCGGTCGTTTTTTTGCGAATAAAGTTGAATAGAAAACTCTAACTCATGGATATGTGCAAATAAGGGTGCGTGGACAAACTTAGTTAATTTTGGTAAAACATGAGCCGAAGCAACGGTATTTGCATAAATATAGTCAAAATTAACTTTTTGGAGGTTTTCCAATAATTGCTGAGTAACATCCGTTTCATTTTGACTTTTTACGAGCTTTGAAAATGCTTTTTTTAATCCTTTTTGCTGAGGATTTACATTTGGCCAAAAATGATTCGGACAAATTTCGGCAAATTCAGTTTCTAAAACTCCACCGCCAAGCAATAAAAGTTGCATTTCTACGCCTTTTTGCTTCAAATATTTCATTATACTCAACAAAAAAAGTTGAGCTCCCGCTCGATTGGC
>JBKBSS010000033.1:0-4846 GCA_046291385.1 Emticicia sp.
GTCAAGTTGATTTCAAAGGTATTTTCTCGAAATTATCACAATATAACTACGATTCGTGGGCAGTTTTGGAGTGGGAATGTTGTGTAAAATCATCCGAACAAGGTGCTGCCGAAGGAGCTCCGTTTATCAAAAATCATATTATTGAAGTAGCTACTCGTGCATTTGATGATTTTGCGGCTACTGGTGCTGATGAAGCAGTAAACCGCCGAGTTTTAGGGATTTAATAGTTTATATTTGAATAGGAGTTGAAGGTTTTCAACTCCTATCAAACATTAAAATGTATGACAGCACACGCCACAACCATCGCATCAGTATCAGTAGAAGAGTATTTTTATATGCTCGAAAAATCTGATGTAAAACTCGAATATCGAGCAGGAAAAGTTGTTGCAATGGCGGGGGTTCAAGCTCCGCATAACATCATTGCGATGAATTTTGCTGGTGAACTATTCGCTTGCCTAAAAAAAGCGGGTTGTCAGATTGTGGGTAGCGACCAACTCGTAAAATTAGAAGCCTGTAATCGTTATACGTTCCCCGACTTGGTAATTGTTTGTCAAAAAGCAATATATGAGAAAGCTCGAAATGGTTTAGATGCTCTCGAAAACCCTGAAGTTATTATAGAAGTAGCC
Source organism: Emticicia sp. (assembly GCA_046291385.1). Lineage (GTDB taxonomy): Bacteria > Bacteroidota > Bacteroidia > Cytophagales > Spirosomataceae > Emticicia. Next base: position 627 of record JBKBSS010000033.1, read on the forward strand.
TCTGAATCGACAGAATTATACGACCGTACCGATAAGTTTAAATGTTATCAAACGCTTCAATCTTTAAAGGAATACGTTTTAGTAGCATCAACAAAAAAACAAGTAGAGGTTTTCAGACGACATAATCATAATGAATGGATTTTGCATATTTATGATGAAAACGATAGTCTTGTCAAAATTGGAAATTGCGAAGTTTCATTAGATGATATTTATAATAATGTAGAAATGGCTATTGAAGAATAGTATTTATGTCTCTTCAAATAATTTAACTTAGTATCGAGTAGATTTTGTCCATACTATCACCCTTTTTGTCGATTTTTCTTCTTCTGACACACTTCTTCGTTTATCTTTTCTTTAATTTGTTTTGTAATTTATTTTTTTCAACCTCAATTAATAATCAATGAAAACAATCTCAAAAATTCTTACCCTTATTTTATTGGTAACATCAACAAGTTTTGCACAGAAAAAAGGGCGATGGGTAAAGTTATTTGATGGAAAAACTTTCACTAACTGGCACGTTTACAACAAAGCAGGACAACCTATCACCGAAAAATGGAAGATTGAAGACGGAGTAATGAGTTTCACAGGAAAAGCCAAAGGCGAAAAGCACGGCGATGACCTTATCACTGACAAAGAATACGAAAACTTTGAACTTGAATTAGAATGGAAAGTTTCAGAAGGTGCAAATAGTGGTATTTTTTATGGCGTTTTCGAGGATAAAAAATATGGCGTTCCGTACTTGACAGCACCCGAAATTCAAGTACTTGACAATGAGCGTCATCCTGATGCAAAAGCTGGTAAAGATGGCAACCACAAAGCAGGTTCATTATACGATATGATTCCTTCGGCATCGGTTACAAAACCTGCTGGCGTCTGGAATACCGTAAAAATTATTAAAAACAAAGGTGAAGTTAGTATTTACCAAAATGGTACTCTTTCGGTAAAATACAAATCAGAAGGCCCAGAATGGGATGCAATGGTAGCTAAAAGTAAGTTTAAAGGCTGGGAGGCTTTTGGAAAATATAGCAAAGGTAAAATCGGTTTACAAGACCACGGCGATGCTGTTTCTTTCAAAAATATCCGTATCAGAGAGTTGTAATTAGTTATTGGAAATTTTCAGTAAAACAAAAAATGCGAGTCGAAATCGACTCGCATTTTTTATGCTTTATTATTTTCAGAAATTAGTACCCTGGGTTTTGTACCAATGATTTATTAGTGTCGATTTCACGTTGTGGAATCGGAACAACTAATTTATTATCACTAAAAGTCAAAGTACCAATGTTTCTCTTTAAACGTTTTGCATCATGTACTTGATGACCTTCAAAAGCCAATTCGAGTTTACGTTCAATTAAGATTGCATTCAAATCAACAGTCGTCAATGCTCTCGCACCTGCTCTTGCTCTTATACGGTTAATATCAGCCAAAGGCGTTGCACCGATAACAGTATTCAAACGTTGATTAGCTTCAGCACGAATCAAATACATTTCTGCCAAACGAGCCACTGGCACATCGCCATATTGGTCAAGGAATTTAGCAGTAAAGTTATTATTAGATGCTCTTACAAAAAATGCACCCCTTGTATCTCCAGCCGCATAAAGTGCCAAATGTTTTGCTTGTATACGAATATCACCACGACCTTGAAAAGTTGATGGAGCGAAGAATGTGTTCAAATCATTTCCACCATCTTGGTCAGTTACGATTACTTTGTAAATCATCTCACCATCATTGGTTGCATCATCAAAAGCCTCAGCAAATGAAGGAACTAACTCAAATTGGTTACTTGAGATTACTCTGTTGGCAGCATCACGGGCAGCAGCGTAGTTTCCTTGTTGCAAATAAACCCTTGCCAAAATAGCCTGAGCAGCATTTTTTGAAGCGAAACCAGCATTTGAGATATTTCCAAGCAATGATTCTGCTTTAGTCAAATCGTCTAAAACCTGCGTATAAACCGCAGCAACAGTCGCTCTCGAACGGCTATCTTCTGGACTAACAACACGTGTAGGAGTTGTTACAAGTGGAACACCCAAATTAGTTGCGTTATCGCCATCACCCCAGGCTTTTGCCCAAAGTCTCACTAAATCAAAATAAACCAAACCACGAATAAAACGTGCTTGACCCTCAACAGATGCTCTTTTACTTACGTCAACTTTATCAAGTGAAGCTAAAACATTATTTGCACGGTTGATAGTATTATAAGCCTGCAACCAAGATGCTTGCGTTTGGCCATTGGTTGTAGTAATTACTTTACGCCACAATTCATCCAATGTAGAGAATGTACCCGCAAATCTTACCTCAGCATCATCGCCCAGTAAGTCGCCAGAGTATTGAACTGCACCACCGTAGAGGTTGATGCTACTCAAACCATCATAAGCACCTACCAATGTAACTTCCACATCCTGAGAAGTAGCAAGAGCAGATGACTCTTCAATTGATTGTGTTGGCTTTACGTCTAAGCGGCTATCGCAAGCTGTCATAAAAGCGACAGATGCTCCAACAAATAGCCAATTTTTTATATTTTTATTCATTTTATCTAATTTCTTTAAGTAAATCAATAAAGTGTAGGCTATTAGAAACTAATGTTTAAGCCACCCATGAAAGTTTTTGCTTGAGGCGTAGTATAGAAGTCATAACCCAAAGCGATATTTGATACAACATCATCGGCATTAACCTCTGGGTCCCAACCCGAATACTTCGTGAATGTCAAAAGGTTTTGTCCTGTAAAGTAAACTCTTACATTGCTTAATTTTACTTTGCTTACGAGTGCTTTTGGTAAGTTATAAGCCAATGTTACGTTACGTAAACGAACAAATGAACCATCTTCGATGAAACGGCTTGACGCTTGAGCTCCATTATTGAAGAATAAACGTGCCTGTGGAACATTTGTATTGGTATTTTGTGGAGTCCAAGCAGCTAATTGATTAACTGTCTGATTATCTTCAAAACGACCATTAGCAGATGAGAAACGACCTACACCGTAGAAGTTTAGTTTATTTCCGAATACACCATTGAAGAATACGCTCAACTCAAGACCTTTGTAGCTGAAAGTATTAGTTACACCCGCAACCCACTTCGGTAGTGGACTACCAATCACTGTACGCTGTGCTTGGCTATACGTTTTGGTTGTTGAGCGGTCAACAGTTCCATCAGAATTCTTAGTATTTTTGTAAAAAAGAGCATCACCATTTGCAGGGTCAACACCAGCGTATTCTACTGTAAAGAAAGTGCCCAACGGTTGTCCTTCTACGGCACGGCTCATATTTGCCAAACCACCTTCGATTACTTGCCCTTGAAGGTCAGTAATTTTATTGTTATTAGTAGAAGCGTTTAAGCTTGTTTTCCATTTGAACTGACCAACCAAGTTGTCAGTATTCAATACAAATTCAAAGCCTTTATTGGTCAATGAACCAACGTTTTTAGTTTGTGTCGAGAAACCTGTTGTTCCTGGAACGTTTACGTTCAATAACAAACCAGTAGTATTTTTTTCGTAGTAATCAATTTCACCGTTGATACGGTTTTTCAAGATACCGAAATCAAGACCAATATCAATTTGTTGAGTAGTTTCCCAACCAAGTGAAGGATTAGCCAATTGAGAAGGGCGTTGACCTGGCAATGCACCATAGCCCGCATCACCCGTAAACAAACCTAATTGAGGGAAGTTTCCGATTTCAGCATTACCTGTTTTACCCCAGCTTGCACGAAGTTTCAAGAAACTTACTAATTCTACGTTTTTCAAGAAACTTTCTTCTGAAAGCACCCAACCAGCCGAAACCGCAGGGAAGAAACCATAACGATTATCAGCACCGAAACGTGATGAACCATCAATTCTGGCACTTAAACCTAATAAATATCTATCGTTAAATTTATAATTTAAACGAGTAAAATAAGAAGCAAAACGATAATCAGATTGAGTCGAGCTTGCATCCGTCTTACGAGCTGCACTGGTAATCATACGGTAAGCATCCGATGGAAAATCTCTACCTTCGGCAGCATTAGTTTTTGTCTGTGAATTTTGGTAAGATAAACCAGCCGTTGCATTGATTCCGTGTTTACCAAATACATTATCATAAACAAAGTAATTGTTAGTATTATAGTTTTCAACTCTTACAAAACGATTGAAACCAAAACCAAGTGGAGCGGAGAAATTACGTTGAGTTTTGCTGTTATAATACTGTTCTTCTTGCTGATTCAATAAATCAAGAGCAAATTCTGTACGGAAACGC
>JBKBSS010000033.1:4944-14098 GCA_046291385.1 Emticicia sp.
TAAACCTTTCAAAATTGAATATTCGCCATATACACTATTGATGTTACGGTGAACAGTAGTATTATAGAAAGCATTACCGATATTAATGATACCATTATAATAAACAGGAATCGAAATATCGCCTGGAGGTGTACCTGTCGGGAGGCCCGTTTCTGGGTCAGTTGCAGGAGTCATTGGCGGCAATGCAACTAATTGCAAAGGATTATCAAACTGACGGTCACCCGATACACGCTCGTTTAATGAGCGAGTAATACCCATGTTCATTCCGATGCTCAAACGCTCAGATACTTTATGATTTAGGTTCATGCGGCCAGTCATACGATTGAAAGCATTACCCAACAAAATACCAGTTTGGTCAAGCAATTGGCCAGAAATAAAGAATGTAGTTTTATCATTACCACCACTCAAATTTAAGTCATATTGCTGAGATGGAGCATCTTGGAATGCTAAACTACCCCAATCAGTGTCAGCTTGGTTGGCAGTTCCGAGTGTTCCGAGACTTTGTGTATCGAAGAAGCTTTCCATGTATGAAGTATAAGAATCTGGGTCTTTTACATCATATCCATCAATTGCATCTGAATTCGCCGCAGCTACACGATAAAAGTCAATGTATTGTTGGGTATTCAAAAATTTCAATATTTTAGTTGGTGAGCTTTTTCCGTATTGCATTCCGAAGCTAACCTTTGTTTTTCCTGATTTACCTTTTTTAGTAGTAATCAAAACAACACCGTTTGCTGCACGAGCACCATAAATAGCACCAGCCGAAGCATCTTTCAAGATTTCGATTGATTCAATATCTTGTGGGTTAATGTCAACCAAAGGGTTGGTATCTCCACCATTAATACCCAAATCGCCTTGTGTTAATGGAATACCATCTAATACATACAATGGCTCGTTTGAAGCCGAAACCGACGACTGTCCACGTACACGTACTTGAATACCTTGGGCTAATTTACCCGTACCTTGATTAATCTGTACACCCGCAGCTTTACCTTGGATGCTCTGCTCAAAAGTAGTTACAGGCATATCTTGAATATCGCTTGCTTTGATTTTAGCGATGTTTCCAGTCAAATCACGCTTGATTTGCGAACCATAACCAGTAACAACTACCTCATTCAGCGATTTAATATCTGAAGATAGCGTAAAGTCTATCAGGCTTCGGTTGCCAACAACTTCTTCAACATCAGCAAACCCGATAAAACTTGCTTGTAATGTTGAATTAGCTGGTACAGATAATTTGTAGATACCTTTATCATCTGTACTTGTTCCTTTTGCTGTACCCTTGATTGTGATTGATACTCCAGGAAGTGGACTACCATCTTCGCCCGATGTAACTTTTCCCGTTACAACTGTCTGTGCATTTCCCCAAAAAGAAATAAAGAGAAATAAACACGCCAACGAAATTCGTAGAAGTTTGTTCATTCGTAAGTTTTAGTTTGTTAAACAATAATTAATAAAGACCTATAAAATTAATCAATGCTTTACATAAAAAGTTTGATTATCCATTATATTAAATAAAATAATAAATTATTTAATACTACTAATTAAAATAATACAATTTTAAGGAGTTAATTGTTTCAAATAAATGAATAAAAAAACTCCTTCAAAGAAAAAATTGTCTTTGAAGGAGTCAAAATCACTTGATAAATTCATTGAATTTGTGCAACCATTCCTGCTTTATCAATATAGCCAACGTTTGACCAAGTTAAAGCTTTATTTTTATAGACTTTTAGCGTAGGCAAAGCATCAATTTGAAGTTCTTTGCACAATTCGGCATTATCATCGGCATTAATACGTATAACAGTTACGTTATCGGCCATTTCGCTCGTAATTGCGTCAATATCAGGCTTCATTTGCTTGCACGGCCCGCACCAATCGGCGTAGAAATCTACTAAAACAACTTTGTCAGTATTGAATAATTTCTCGTAATCGGCTCTGCTCATGCCTGCGGTTTTAGTCGTTGCTAAACTTGTAGTTTCGGGAAGGTTTGCTCCTCTCCACTTCATTATTCCGCCATCTAATTCATAAACTTCCTTGAAACCAGCTCCACGCATGGCACTCGCTGCCGAAGCACTTCGCCCACCGCTCAAACAATAGACAAACACAGGTTTTGATTTATCCAATGTTTCGATTTGCTGCTCAAAATTACGTCCACTAACATCTATATTTTGAGCATTTTGTAAATGTCCGCCCAAAAACTCATCGGATGTACGCACATCAATTACAGGAGAACTGGGTAATTCTTTGATTTTTTCGGCAAATTCAACGGCCGTTAAATTTGTTTTTGAATTTTGTGATTGCCCCGTCGAACAGCTATTTAAGATAATCGCAAAGACCGTCAGGGCAACAATAATATATTTTTTCATTTAGTTTAGAAATTGAATATTAGCAATCATCGAAACCTTCGATTTGATAGAATTTGAAATCAAACAAGCAGCTTCTGATTTTTGTAGAATTCGCTCGGCACGGTCTTTATCGGCTTCTTTCGTGATAACCAAAGTTGGTTCAAGAATCACTTCTGTCATCAAAAACTTTCCTTCTATTTGTTCCAGTTTTCCTTTGGCTTTACAATCAAAAAGCTCAAATTCGAGTTTTGAGTTTTCGGCTACGGCCAAAAAAGTAGTCATAAAACAACTATTCACGGCGGCCGTAAGCAAATGCTCAGGCGACCAAATTCCGTCAATTCCTTTCGGAAAAGATGGCGGAGTAGCCACTTCAATTACATCTTCTAATTCGGGCGAAGACATTTCACCTTTTCGGTCTGAAATCCAGCTCAGATTGACATTAAAATAGTGTGGTTCCATTTTGTTATTTCTATTTCACTTCTTCAAAATCAATTTCTTTTACTTCTGCCGAAGTCCTTTTTGAAATCGGCACGGCACAGCCTCCTGCTCCACAACAACCAGTATTTGTGACGGCTTGGAATAAAAACAAGGTAGCAATAAAACCCGAAAGTGGGTCATGTAGCTGCAACGCCACGACGGCGGCATAAAGCCCCATACCCAACCTCAACCAACGCATAAAATGCCAATTGGTGAGTAATGTTTCTTTGGCCATCATAATTTATATTGTAGGCTTCCCCAACTTCCACCGTTGTAAACTTGGGTATAACCATTTGAGATAAGGATATTTTTTGCCGAAGCACTACGCATACCAGATGCACAGCACGTAATAATCGGCGTATTTTTATCTTTAAGTTTGCTCAGATTTCGCCCCAAAGAATCGACCGAAATATTAATCGCTCCTTTGATGTGTCCGCCCGAAAACTCGCCTGCACTCCTCACATCCAAAATAACTGCACCTTGTTTGACGAGTTCGGCGTAATCAACTTTTGGGCCAAATCCGAATAATTTTTTGAGAGTATCTAACATTTTATGCACTTGCTAAAGATTGATAATAATTTACATCAAGCCACGAGCCACCATTGTAGCACTCAAGGCCATGTTGCTGAAGAAAACGATGTGCTTGTCCGCTTCTATTGCCCGATGCACAGCACAAAACTACTGGTGCGGTCAAGGCTTTTAGGTCTTCAACACGATATGGAACTTCGTTTAAGGGAATATTTACAGCCCCAACCACGTGTCCACCACGAAATTCTTCGGGCGTTCGTACATCTACGATTGTACCTTTCTTTTCTTGAATTATTTCTTCGACATTCATTTTTGTATGATTTATAAATTATTGATTCGACCTACCATACAGCTTCCATAACTTTTGATTTGCAATAACAAACCGTTTTTCTCGGTAGCCTCTGGATAGCCCAACGAATGGAGTTTATTGATAATGTCTTCTCTGCCAATAGTATCATAAGTTACATTTACAGCGTCTCGTTCGACATCAACCGCCACTTCTTTTACGCCAGTCAGCGATGATAATTCTTTTTTGATTGTACTGGCACAGCCATTACATTTCAAGTTGGCGATAATTATTTCTTCAGTTTTCATGCTTCTTTCTTAAAAATATTAAAAAACAAACTACCCATCACCGCACCATAAAGTGTGCTATTGAGTGGCTTTGAAGTTATCGGACAAGTGCCACTGGCACAACCTACATAATAATAGTAGAGGTAGCCACCAATCGCTCCGATTACGACTCCGATGATGGTTAATTTATTGTTATTGATGAAATTCATCTTGTTTATTTAGCTTCTTTTTTTCGAGTAGAAATACCAAACGGTAAATACAATGGGCAGAAACTCATGAAACTGGTCAGGATAAACGCTCCTGCTACTACTAATAGAATTATGGCAGCCATACCAGTGATTTGATTGGCAAAATATAAACCGATAATTACGATTGCTACAAGTATTCTTACAGCTTTGTCAACAGTTCCCATGTTTGCTTTCATTTTGTTGTTGTTTTAAATTTTAGAGGTAGAATTATTTTAACAACACAAATATCAAACATGAAAAATTGGCGTTCAGCAACATTTGTTACATAAGCGAAATTTTATTTCGTCCGAGTTTCAAAAGTCCTTTGTCTTCCATTTGTTTGAGTAGGCGAGAAATCACCACTCGTGCAGAGCCAAGTTCGTTGGCGAGGTGTTCGTGGGTAACATGAAGTGTATTTGTTTTGCCCAATTCGCACCTTTTTTTAATAAAATTGAGCAATCTTTCGTCCATTTTCTTGAAAGCAACATCGTTTACGACTTCCAGCAATTCTTCAAAACGTTTGTGATAAAGGCGAAAAATATAATCGAGCCATTCGGGATTTTCTTTTATTAACAGATTTACTTTATCAATCGGCACGAAAAGAATTTCGGTTTCTTCTTCGGCAATGGCTTTCACTTTACTGGTATCGTTGTGCAGTCCGCCCAAAAACGACATAATGCAACTTTCTCCAGCATTGATATAATAGAGTAGAATTTCACGCCCTTCGTCGTCGGTTCGCATAACACCAATACAGCCTTTTAGCACAATCGGAATGGCTTTGATGTAAGCGTTTTCGTTAAGAATAATCGAACCTTCTTCAAATTTCTTGACAAATCCATAAGTAGAAAGTTTTTGTTTGACTTCGTGCGATGATTTGAATTCTACTAAATTATCGAGTTCCATGGGTTTTGAAAGGATTATTCACAAAGATAAATAAACTACGTATTTTCTGATTATCATTATAAAAGTCTCACAAAAATGTTATTAAACCAAACCCTATCAGAAAGTTTAGTTAATTTTGTCAATCTAATTCACCCCAATTTTATGCCCGTAATTTTAGAAAAAAAATACGAAAACAATATCTCGTTGGCAGTTTGGCAAATCACCGAATCGCACGATGAACTACAAGCAATGTTGCCTTCAGAAATATTGACCGATGCCGAATTGGCATCAATCAGTCATCCACAAAAACAAGTAGAATTTTTTTGTAGTAGGCTCGTAATCAGACACTTAGCAACTTCTCTTGGCATAAAATATTTAGGAATCAAGAAAGACGAACACGGAAAACCATATTTGGCAGGAAGCAACTGGCAAATGTCGATAACGCATACGTCAAATTATGTAGCGGCCGTCATGCACCCCAGCGAAGCACTCGGCATGGATATGGAGAAGCCTTCGGAAAAAATGCAAAGAATTGCACACAAATTTTTGTCCGAAACCGAAAGAACCGAAGCCGAAAATAACATTGAAAAACTTTGCATTTATTGGTCGGCAAAGGAATCACTTTATAAACTTTATGGCAAACGAAAGGTAATTTTCAATGAAAACCTTTACGTTTTTCCATTCCAAAAAGAGCAAAATAAAATTACGGGACAATTGAAAATCAATGATTTAGATGAAGAATACAGCATCTATGTTGAAAAAATAGATGGCTATATTCTGGTTGTGGCGGGGAAATGAAATTGGGAATACATTGGGCGTATGCAATACATTGGGCGTATGTAATACGCCCCTACGCAATCGCTTTCAAAATACTTTCAACTTCTTTGGCACGTTCGAGGTCAGAAATTTTCTCAAACGAAACAATCAAATTTCGCAAAACTCTCGACACAATATCCAAATTTGTACAAGGTTGAAAAAATGAATCCTGCGGCTTTAGCTGCATTTGTTTGATATAATTACTAATGTCAACTTTCGAGAAAATAAGTCCACGATTAAAGATATTGATATAAAACTGCGTTTGTGGCGATTTATACGTAAGCACAAACAAACTCGGTAGATTTACACCACTCACAGGAAGCCCCAAACGCCTCGCCAAAAGCATATAAATCACACACAACGAAATCGGATTTCCTTTTCTCAAATCAAAAACCTGATTGAGCATCGAATTTGCCACCGAATGAAAATTCTTTGTATTGGGCAAATATTTGTATTTATCAAAGAAAACCTGATTCAACACCCTTATTTGGTCGTGCGGGTGCATATCTTCTCGAAATTCGAGCCACGCATCAAAATACATATCATTAATATACTGACGAAGTTTGTCAATACTCAAATCTGGATACTGATACGTCGCCACAATCCACATTCCTTCGAGCAAGTCTTCGTGACCGCTATTTTTCCACGCCACCAAGCGGTCAATTACAGTATTGTACTGCAAATCGTGTATCAAATCTTCAATTTTTTTCTGCAAAATCGGGTTCAATCCATTCCCTTGCCAATGGTCTTCTAATAAAGGAATTATAGAACCACCCAAAGTCCGTAAGCGACTCTCAACGAGCTGTACTACTTCGCTGTCTTCGTCATCGAGCAAAGTAACTAAGGCTTTTATTTCTGATTCATTCATCTTATTGGTTGATGTCTTTTTAGGTTTTCTATTTTATTGATTAAAATCACCACTCACAACTACTGTCCTACAAGCGTTCAAAAGCTTGTATGTACGCATAAACTCCTGATTATTAAATCTTTAGCACTTTTATATATACCGCATAATAGATATTTGTACGAAGCGTTTCCAATTCAAACGCTAAATTCATACTTTTGTAAAAAAAACAAACATTTTTTTATGAAAATTTTAGTCACAGGCGGTGCGGGCTTCATTGGTTCACACACAGTTGTTGAATTAATCAATGCTGGACATGAGCCAATTATCATCGACAACTTTAATAATTCAGACAAATCTGCACTAAAAGGAATCAAAAAAATCATCAAAAAGTCAGTCAAATGCTATGAGAAAGACTGCAATGATATCAAGGTTTTAGAACAAATTTGCAAGAAAGAAAACATTGAGGGAATTATTCACTTCGCAGCCTACAAAGCCGTTGGAGAATCAGTTGAAAATCCGCTTAAATATTACGAAAACAACATTGGTTCTACGCTCAATGTTTTGAAAGTAATGCTGAAATTAGGCATAAAAAACTTAGTTTTTTCTTCTTCATGTACGGTTTATGGTCAACCCGAGCAAATTCCAGTCACCGAAGAAACCCCTCGCCAACCTGCTACCTCGCCTTATGGAAATACCAAAACAATGTGTGAAGACATCTTGCGTGACACAATCACGGCAGGAAATCAACTTAAAATTATCGCACTTCGCTATTTCAATCCAATTGGAGCTCATCCATCAGCACATATTGGCGAACTCCCCAATGGCGTACCAAGCAATTTAGTGCCGTTTATCACGCAAACTGCCGCAGGAATCAGAAAAAAACTAACCGTTTTCGGTAGTGATTATAATACATCCGACGGCACAAATGTAAGAGACTTTATTCACGTAGTAGATTTGGCAAAAGCCCACGTTTCGGCACTCGAATTGCTTGATAAACAGACAGATAACTACTATGATATATTTAATGTAGGCACAGGAACAGGAAATACAGTACTCGAAATCATTACAACTTTTGAGAAAGTAAATAAACTTAAACTCAATTACGAAATCGGGCCACGCCGTGCGGGTGACGTAGAAAAAATTTACGGCAACGTAGAAAAAGCCGAAAAACTAATGGGCTGGAAAGTAGAAAAAACACTCGCTGAAAGCCTAAAAGATGCGTGGCGTTGGGAAAAAAAATTGTTAAAGAAAGCCTAACAGACAATCATATTAAAAATACAGTTGTTGAAAAATTAATAAAATGAACTCAAATCAAACAATACTCATAACAGGTGGTGCAGGCTTTATTGGCTCGCACGTAGTAAGACTTTTTGTCACAAAATACCCTAACTATCAGATAGTTAACCTTGATAAACTAACTTACGCAGGAAATCTCGAAAACCTGACTGACATCGAAAAATCGCCAAATTACACTTTCGAGCATGGCGATATTACCGATGCTGTTTATGTTGATAATTTATTTAAAAAGTACAATTTTGATGGCGTCATTCACTTAGCAGCCGAATCTCACGTTGATAGGTCAATCACCAATCCAATGGAGTTTGTAATGACCAACGTAATAGGCACTGCAAACTTACTCAATGCCGCAAAAACAGCGTGGAATTGTTCGATGAAAAACCCTGATAGAAACGGAGAAAAACGTTTCTATCACGTTTCGACCGATGAGGTTTATGGAGAACTCCACAATCCTGATGAGTTTTTCTTGGAAACAACGAGTTACGACCCACGTTCGCCATATTCGGCATCGAAGGCTTCTTCTGACCACTTCGTAAGAGCCTACTATAACACTTATAAATTGCCAGTTGTTATCTCAAACTGCTCGAATAATTACGGACCGAACCATTTCCCCGAAAAATTGATTCCGCTGATGATTAATAACATCATGCACAACCGTCCGCTACCAGTTTATGGCAAAGGCGAAAACGTCCGTGATTGGCTTTTTGTAAAAGACCACGCTCGTGCCATTGACGTAATTTATCACAATGGAGGCAACGGCGAAACTTATAACATTGGTGGTTTCAACGAATGGAAAAACATTGATTTAGTGCATCTTTTGTGCAAAATCATGGACGAAAAATTAGGTCGTCCAGAAGGAACTTCGGTGAAACTCATCACTTACGTAACCGACCGTGCAGGACATGACCTACGCTACGCCATTGATGCCAATAAACTCATGAAAGAACTCGGTTGGGAACCCTCTTTGCAGTTTGAAGAAGGTCTAACGCAAACCGTTGAATGGTATTTGGCCAACAAAGAATGGCTTCAAAACGTCACCAGCGGAGATTACACAAAGTATTACGATAAAATGTACAAGTAAGAAGCCCTCTACCCCCGATGGGGGAATTTCTGAATAGCATATATGAATGAAGAATATAAAAATGTAAATAGCCAAATAGTTC
>JBKBSS010000033.1:14195-15625 GCA_046291385.1 Emticicia sp.
AGCCCTCTACCCCCGATGGGGGAATTTCTGAATAGCATATATGAATGAAGAATATAAAAATGTAAATAGCCAAATAGTTCTCCCATCGGAGGCGGCTATTTATAAAAATCTCGAAACCGTTGTTAATCAATACATTAACAGCCTTGATAATTATTCTGACGAACAATTTTTCTTCAAAAAAGATGCAGAAACTTGGTCGCTTGGACAAATGTATGAGCATCTGGCGGTTTCGTCACAGTTCTTTTTCTTGGCAAACTGCGTACGTTGTTTAGAAAAACGCAAAGGGCAACTCGGTGGCGATAAAACTCATTTTGGCGAACAACAATTCAAATATGGTGGTTTTCCACCCGTAAAACTCAAAATCCCCGATGCAATTCGTGGGCCTGAGCCTGTTGCCAAAACGCAAGGAGAATACAAAATCCTTTTGGCAAAAATCTTGGCCGATTCTCAAAATTTAATTGAAGCAGTTAGCAACGATGATGGTTCTTACAAAGCCTTGCAAGTAGCAATGGGTTGGCTTGATGCCAAAGAATGGTATTATTTGCACGAAATGCACTATCGCCATCATTTACGCCAAAAAACAGCATTAGAAAATCAAGTAATAAGCTAATTTATGACTGTTGCCATCATACCCGCAAGGGGCGGAAGTAAAAGGATTCCGAGAAAAAACATCAAAGATTTTCTCGGAAAACCAATCATTGCCTATTCAATTGAAGCTGCTTTAGAAAGTAAGCTATTTGATGAGGTAATGGTTTCGACTGATGATGAAGAAATTGCCGAAATTGCAAGAAGTTGTGGGGCGAACGTCCCATTCGCCAGAAGCACCGAAAATGCCAATGATTACGCCACAACCGTTGATGTGTTGGTAGAAGTTTTAGAAGCCTATAAAAAGCTTAATAAAAATTTTGAAGTAGGCTGCTGCATTTACCCAACAGCTCCTTTTGTTTCGGTCGAAACGCTACAAAAAGCCTTTGAGCTGCTTCAATCTCAAAACCTTGATTCGGTTTATCCTGTTCAAAAATTTTCGTTTCCTCCGCAACGAGGGGTAATTTTTCAAGAAAATAAACTTCGTTGGCAAAATCCAGAAAATGCCCAAGCCCGTTCGCAAGACCTTACGCCACTTTACCACGATGCGGGGCAGTTTTATTTCTTTAAAACTGAACAAATAATAAAAAATCGCAGTATTTTGACCGAAAACACCAGCGGAATTGTTATTTCTGAAATGGATGCTCACGATATTGATAACGAAGAAGATTGGCAAGTGGCGGAGTTTAAATATCGAATAAAATCGAAAATATGAGACAATATAAATGTTTAAAAAATCAACGTTTCGAGTACAACGAATTTGCCTTAGTGCCGCTTCGAGATGAGGACCAATTTTCGATAATGCAATGGCGAAATGAGCAAATTTATCACCTTCGTCAAGCAAA
>JBKBSS010000338.1:0-3377 GCA_046291385.1 Emticicia sp.
ACCTTGACTAATGCCACCCATCCCGATTTTAGCAGGAATTGATGATTTATAAAGTGTTTCTGAGCCTTCAACAATCAATAAATGAAATGTATTTGTGCCTAAGTCAATAATGGCTGTTCGCATAACCCTCAATCCCTAAAGGGAAGTTTTTATTTTAAATTTCCACAAATGTAGCGTTAAACCTGTAAGGTTTTTTCAAATCTTGTAGGTTTTGCTGTGAAAATTTGTTTTTTTAATTAAAAATCACGAATTTTGCAACCCCAAACAAAAGGAGGTGTATTTATATGTTAATAATCAACGTAAAGGAAAACGAATCTATTGATAAAGCTTTGAAGCGTTTCAAGAAGAAATTTGAGAAAACGGGTGTATTGCGTCAACTACGCAAGCGTCAGGCGTTTGAAAAACCATCAGTGGCTCGTCGTAACGAAGTTATTCATGCTACTTATGTAGGACATTTGAGAAGCAACGAAGATATGTAGTATTCAGTTAATAATTATTCATTAACAAATTAAATTGTTAATAGATAATGTGAAAATTGCAATCTAATATATTTTAAACCATATTCGCTGAATTTTATTATTTAATAAATTACCTTCATTGATAATTGTTAACTGATAATTGTTCACTGAATATGGTTTCTTTTTTTCTACAACACATCAAATACGAAAAACGCCTCAGTCATCATACCGTCACGGCTTATGAGGGAGATTTAAAGCAATTTTCGGCATTTCTACTATTTCAATACGAATTTAAAGAACCAGAAAAAGCGGATTTCCAAATGATTCGCTCTTGGATTGTGGCTTTGGTTGACGAAAAAATCGAAAACCGTAGTATCAATCGAAAAATTGCTACACTCCGCACTTTCTACAATTTTTTGCTCCGCCATCAATCAATCACGACCGACCCAATGCTCAAAATAAAGGCATTGAAAACCGATAAAACGTTGCCCAAGTACGTTGAAGAAAAACCCATGGAAAACCTGCTCGACGATATGGAGTTTTCGGACGATTTTTCTGGTTTGCGAGATAAACTCGTGCTTGAATTGCTCTACGGGACAGGTATGCGTTTGGCCGAATTGATTGGTTTGAAAATTACCGACCTTAATTTGTATAACAATACCTTGATGGTTCTCGGAAAACGAAACAAACAGCGAATCATTCCTGTCAATAAATCGTTGATTGAGGCCATCAAAAAATACCTGACTCTCCGCACCGATATTATTGATGATACTACCAACACACACTTGATTGTGACCGATAGCGGCACGCAAGCTTATCCAGTTTTTATTCAGCGTTTGGTGAAAAAATATTTGTCATTGGTGACATCGCTCGAACAACGCAGTCCGCACGTTTTGCGACATACTTTTGCTACTCATTTGCTCAATCGTGGAGCAGATTTGAATGCTATCAAAGATTTATTGGGGCATACGAGCCTTGCCGCTACTCAAGTTTATACCCATAATTCGATAGAAAAACTCAAAAAAGTCTTCAAACAAGCTCACCCGAAGGCGTAAAATTGAAAATGAAGGCTTCGCTTTAAGCGAAGCCTTCATTTGATTTTATTTAGAAAACATATATTTTTGGGTAATAAATACCTACAAAAATGAGTGCAGCAGAGCAAATACAGAAAAAATATATTTCCGTAGAAGAATATTTTGAAATGGAAAAGCATAGTGAAGTTCGCCACGAATACTACGATGGCGAAGTTTTTGCGATGGCTGGAACTTCTTTAAACCATAACGAAATCATTCAGAATATTGCTGGAGTTTTACGACCAATATTTCGCCTAAAAGGTTGTAAAGTTTTGCTTGAAAGTGTAAAATTAGAAGCAATCAAGCATTTTTATTATCCTTATCCAGACCTAATGCTTACTTGTGATGCTGAGGATATGGATGCAGAATATATCATCAAAAAGCCAACGCTAATTAGTGAGGTTTTATCAAAATCTTCGATGGCTCGTGATAAGATTTCTAAGTTGAGACGCTACAAAAATATTCCATCACTTCAATATTACTTGATAGTGTCGCAGTATGAGTTTTTGGTAGAATCGTACAGCCGTGTCGATGATTCTTCATCATGGTTATATGATGTTTATGAGGATAAGAACGACATCATTAATTTTGGAAAGTTAGATTTAAAACTCTCATTATCAGATATTTATGAAGGAGTAAAAATGCGAGAAGAAGATAAGGAAAAAGACGAAGATTATATTTTGAAAGAGTAGTTGTTAACAAAAGGAAGCCTTCGATTAGAGCGAAGGCTTCCTTAAACCTTTTAAATGATGTATTACTTCACCAACTCCCAACTCAAGGCCGTGCCAGCCTCAATATCTTGAGTAGCTGTTTTACCCAAAATCTCTTCGTAATAGCGAGTGTGTAAGCCATTTGATGGACGAATCGACCGTACATTTTTTTCACTGAAAACGTCACCCGCTTTCAGTGGCTCAACCACATAAAGTGAGCGTTTGTATTGTAAACTCTTCTGTTCTTTTTCTGAAAGTATGTAATTGACTTTTCCCATCGCCAGAAATGCTCTTTCCGACTCAACGACCAAGTTTTTGAGTTCTTCGGGTTCGAGCGAAAAAGAAGAATCAACACCACCATCCGCACGGCGAAGTGTGAAATGTTTTTCTAAAACTCTTGCTCCCAAAGCTACCGCTGCAATGCCCGCACCAATGCCCATTGTGTGGTCAGAAAGTCCGATTTGACAATCGAAAAGGGCTGCCATGTGCGGAATTGTCAATAAATTTGTACTTTCGGGAGTAGCAGGGTAGGTGCTGGTGCATTTTAGCAAAACCAAATCTTTACAACCATATTTACGCAAAACTGCTACCGATTCTTGAATATCGGCAATGCTCGCCACGCCCGTACTCATAATCACTGGTTTGCCAGTTTGAGCTACTTTTTTGAGTAAAATATGGTCAGTATTTTCAAAAGACGCAATTTTGTAGCAAGGCACGTCCAAACTTTCCAAAAAATCAACCGCAGTAGTATCAAACGGACTACTGAATGCCAACATTCCATTTGCTTTGGCTCTATCAAAGATTGGTTTATGCCATTCCCACGGCGTGTAGGCCATTTGGTAGAGTTTGTGCAAATTTTGGTTTTTCCAAAGTGAATTTTGGTCTTTTATCACAAATTCCTCGGAAGTGCCATTGAAAGTAATCGTATCGGCCGTGTAAGTTTGCAATTTGAGTGCATGAACCCCAGCTTCGGCGGCGGCATCAACTATTTCGAAGGCACGCTCAAGCGATTGATTATGATTGCCCGACATTTCTGCAATTACGAATGGCTTGTGGTCGGGACTGATGATTGTATCTTGAATTTTAAACATTTCCTTCTAAAACAATTCTGTCATAAATCTCTGATAGAGATATTG
>JBKBSS010000339.1:0-3365 GCA_046291385.1 Emticicia sp.
TATTTGATGCCTTCGAGAGGTTTTCAGTCGAGCTGCGAATACCCAATGACCATTGGTTTAGGAGCAAATAAAAAAATAGATTCGGTACAAATAAAGTGGTATGATGGGCGAATTTCGGTACTGAAAAACCCAACGATTGACAAAAGCCTTGTGGCTTCAATAAAAGATAGTAAAATTGTTAAATCATTACCAGAACCGATAACACCTAAGCCTTTCTTTCAAGCCGTGAATAGCACTTTTGATTCGCACAAAGAAAATACCTACGAAGATTTTTACGATGAGCGAAATATTCCTGTGAAACTATCGACCGAAGGCCCAAAAGCTGCTATCGGTGATGTAAACGGCGATGGTAAAGACGACGTTTACATTTGTGGTGCAACGCTCCAAGCGGGGCAATTATACATTCAGCAAGGTACTGGTTTTGTAAAATCAGTTCAAGCTGTATTCGACCAATTTAAGTACCACGAAGATACCGCCGCGGAATTTTTTGATGCCGACCGTGATGGCGATTTAGATTTATACGTAGGCTCGGGCGGCAATGAAATTCCAGCAGGCGATAGAGGACTCGACGACCGACTTTATGTAAATGATGGAAAAGGGAATTTTACGCACAAACCAAATGCACTTCCTCGTGATGGCACAAATACGGCAGTTGTCGTACCTTTCGATTACGACAAAGATGGTGATTTGGATATTTTTGTGGGTAGTCGCAGTCAATCAAAACAATATGGTTTGAGTCCGAAAAGCTTTGTTTTTCAGAATGATGGCAAAGGAAATTTTAGCAACGCAACCCCAAAAGAACTGGCAGAAGTTGGAATGGTACGTGATGCCACTTGGCAAGACCTCAACGGCGATGGACAAAACGAACTCGTGGTTGTAGGAGATTGGATGTCGCCCGTAGTTGTAACTTACAAAAACAAGCGTTTTGAAAAACTCACGTCTGGACTTGAAAACTTAAACGGTTTTTGGGGCAGAGTCGAGGCCGTTGATATTGACAATGACAAAGATTTGGATTTGGTACTGGGAAATTCGGGCGATAATGTGATGTTTAAAGCCAATGCCGAAAATCCGCTGAAAGTTTGGGTCAGCGATTTTGACAATAACGGAATTACTGACAAAATACTCACAAAAACCGTTGATGGAGAAGACCGAACAATCTTTTTGAAGCGTGAAACGATGGAGCAATTTCCATTCCTGAAAACCCAAAACCTCAAACATTCGGAATTTGCAACCAAATCAATTTCTGATTTATTTGATAAAAATATTTTGAGCAAAAGCGTTGTCAAGAAAGTGAATTTTCAGCAGTCATGCGTGGCTATCAATGATGGCAAAGGTAATTTTTCAGTAAAAACATTACCTGTTGAAGCTCAGTTTTCGTGCATCAATGCAACCTATTGCGTTGATTTGAATAATGATGGCTTGAAGGATATTATCTTGGGCGGAAACAATCATAACTTCACGCCACAGTTTTCTACACTCGATGCCTTCAAGGGCAAAATTTTATTAAATACAGGAAAAGGCAATTTTAAGGCGGTTTCGGACAGAAACAGTGGTTTTAGGGTGGATGGAGAAATGAAACAAATTGCCCCGATTAGCATCAATGGCAAGCGATGTTTCATCATGTTAGTAAACAATTCGACGCCAAAGGTTTTTAGCTTACAATAGCAAACCCGCAGGCTCGCCATTAATCATTTTCGACATGCAACCAATAGAAACATTCGTAAGAAAATTTAAGTATTGCTTAGTTATAGCTCTTTTTTTGCTCAACAATCAGGTATTTTCGCAGCGTGCGGGTAGCTTCGTGAGTGTTTCGGAAACTGTAAAAGGACTGCTAATAAAAGGCACAACGGGCGATTTGTTTGTGCAACAATTTTCGCCCAGTATCTTTAAAGTTCAACTTCTCAAAAGTGGACAAGCATCTTTCGATAGTTCGGCTTGTGTGGTCTTGAAACCGCAAGGATTTACGCAAAAAATCAATGAAAATTCGACCAAAATTGAGATTTTTACTAATAAATCTACGCTCGAAATTAACAAAAATCCATTGAGAGTTAGTTTGAAATCGGGCAATGAAACAAAGATTTCGGAAGAAAAAGGCATCAAATTTGGCAAAGATTCCGTTTATTTTTCATTCAGGATAAAACCCGAAGACGTATTTCACGGTACGGGCGGGCGATTTTCAGAAATCAATCTCAACCGCAAAGTTTTTGATTTTAAAAATACCTATCGAGGAGGCTACTATGACGATGGTTTTGGAAAATCAACAGGACTTTCACAAAGTATCAATATTCCTTTCATTGTCGCTTCTCATAAATACGGTTTATTGCTTGATGGCAATTTGCCTGGCAATATGCGAATGTACATCGGGGCCCAAGACTCCACCCAACTAAGTGTTGAAGTAGGCAGCACAGGAAACTGGGCATACTATTTCATTAATGGCGAATCGAATGATGAAATTCTTCAAAATTATACACTTCTCACTGGCCGACAACCGCTACCGCCAAGATGGGCCTTGGGCTATATTCAGTCAAAATTTGGCTATAAATCTGAAACTGAGACAAAAGATGTACTAAAAAAACTTCAAAACGAAGGTTTTCCTGTCGATGCGATGGTTCTGGATTTGTATTGGTACGGCGACGAAACAAAGATGGGAAGTTTTGATTGGGACAAAGCAAAATGGCCGAATTCGACCCAAATGATTAAAGATTTTGCTGCAACTGGCGTGCAAACTGTGCTTATCAACGACCCGTATGTGACCACAAAATCTTTCAATTATAAACTGGCCGACTCTTTAAATTATTTCGCCAAAAATGCCAATACCAATCGTACAGGCCAAATAACGATGTGGAACGGCACGGTTGGCTTGCTGGATATTTTTAATCCGAATACGCAAAAATGGGTTTGGCAAAAAATGAAAGCATTGACCAATCAAGGCGTGAGTGGTTATTGGAGCGACAAAAACGAACCCGAAAATCATCCTTCAAATTTTCTGCACGCCAACGGAAAATCAGACGATGTGCATAATCTTTATGGTTTGGCTTGGGCAAAAAACATTTACGATAATTCGGCCATTGATTTTCCCGAAAAACGAGTTTTCAATCTCAGCAGGTCGGGTTATATTGGCTCGCAACGCTACGGAGTTTTGCCTTGGAGTGGCGATGTACTGCGAGTTTGGTCGGGTTTGAGATACCAAATTCCAATGATGTTGCATTCGGGTTTTTCGGGTTTGGCATATATGCACTCCGATACGGGAGGATTTTTTAAAAGTCCCGACCAAGCCGAAAAAAATGAAGAATTAGACGTCCGTTGGTTACAATTTTCCGTATTTTCGCCTATTTTACGCTCGCATGGACTCCGTTTTAGCACCG
>JBKBSS010000340.1:0-3359 GCA_046291385.1 Emticicia sp.
TAAATCAGTAAAAGAAAATGCAAATGAAAGCGTCAGTAAAGACAAAATCGTGTTTGCTCCCACTCCCCAAATGCTTATTTCGTAATTGGTATCGTATAATTTGAGCCAAAACTTAAATACCAAGATATAAACCACATAAATCACTAACCAAATAAGTACTTTCTCTTTCAAGTAAGGCAAAAGCCAGTCGAAATTTTTATAGATTGCAATTCCTGTGAGGAAAAAATGCAGATAAATTAAAACTGTATTATTGAGCAACTTTACGTACAATTCATTTTGAAGAATAAACGGATTTGTGTGAATTAAATGTTTGACCAAAATCGACAATAAAAAGACTATCAAAAGCAAAATATTAACCACCCATTTTTTCTTTGAAAGGTTAATTGTGTAAAGCACAAAAGGCAAAACCAAATAAAATTGTAGTTCAACCGCAATACTCCATAAACTTCCATTCGGGTGACCAGTTCCCCAATTTTTGAGCGATTCACTGGCATAAAACTGAAAAAAAGTAATTTGAGCGAGAAACCAAGCAAGAAAATCTTTTGCATTACCGACTTTACCAAAAGCAAAAAGTAAAAGTGCAGTCAGAATCGTACAAACCCAAAGTGCAGGAAAAATTCTGAGACTTCGGTTTTTGAAATATTGTTTTAGTTGAAAATTATTGCGTTCTAACGAAAAACTTATCAAAAAACCACTTATTGTAAAGAAAATCGGCACTCCTGGGAAATGATACAATACAAGCAGTAAATCGTATATTTTATCTGAAACTTCAAAATGTACGGCTCCGTGCCAAATCAATACTTGAAAAGCAGCAATGAGTCTTATTAGGTCAAAATTGTTTTTTCTACTTATGGTCATACACTACTTTTTTGAATCCATCATACATTTCTTGAGCTACATTTTCAGGCGAAAAACGCTTGATTATTTCCCTTGATTTCTGACCAAAAGGCTCAATTTTTTCAGGATTATCGACAAATTTCTTAAAAACTGATGTTAGTTCTTCGACATTATAAGGATTAAACGTATAACCATTTACATCTTCAAGCACCGCATCAAAAGCCGAACCGCATTTATTTGATACGATTACGGGTAAACCACTCGCCATTGCTTCATTTACGACCAATCCCCACGGCTCAGAATAACTCGGTAGCACAAAAACATCAGCCAAAGCTAAAATCTTAGGCACATCATACCACGGTTGGCCTTCGATAAAGCAAATTCCATCGAGATTATTATCAGCGGTATATTTTTTCAATTTAGCTTCTTCGCTTCCATCGCCCAAAACTATTAATCCCCAATCTGAATTTGCTAAAGGCTTGTAGGCAGCCAAAAGATTATCTAAGTTTTTTACATCTATCAAACGTCCGACGTAAATAAAGTTGTATTTTCTTAGTTTATACGATAGTTTTACCGCTTCTCTCGTTTTTAAGGCTTCAGTATGCACACTGGTAATTCTATCATTATCAACCGAATTGTTAGCCACCAAAATATGTTCGGGTTTCATGCCAAGCTTGTAAATATATTCGGCCGACTTTGACCCGTAACAAAAAAAGCCATCTGCTTTCGTTACGACAAAACGTTTTAAAGCCTCACGCCAACCGACATTTGGATTATCACCTTCGGTAGAGTCAGCCGAAATAACAATTTTGATTCCTTTCAGACGACAATAAAAAAGTACAATATTCATTGCTGGTTCATAATAACCAGGAAGATTAATTACATCAGGTTTAAATTTATTTACCCAATAAATCGAGGCTTTTACACGTTGCCAAATAGTGGTGTTTTCATAGAAATCTTCAAATAATACTTTTACATTATATTGATGGATACTATAATCAATACTACCAATTTTGGCTCTTGTAAATTCATTTAAAGCTGTTTGCAGCACTAAAAGTTCGTCTTCGGGGTGCTTGTCAACTACTTTTTGAAGTTCGGTATAAATTTTTGCTTTATAATGAGCCCAGAAAAACTGGTGAATTATGAGCATTCTCATGCAATAAAAGGGTTTTCGAGTAAAAAAATAAACTCACGGGATTAATAATAACTCAACTATGAAGAGTTCTTAAAAGTACGCTTCATTGGAAAATAGCCCCAAATTTAAGAAATTTTAAGGCTTAAACGATTAAAATTCAAACAATAAACTGCAATTACCAAAACAGAGAGGTATATTTGCAAAAAAACGTATTGAAATGTTTATTTACCTTGATTGGCTATTTAATAAATTTAATAAATATCGCCAAAGTATAGGGCTTAGTTTTTTCTTTGGAGGTTTACCACTCGTATATTTTCTGAGAGACGGCCTAAAATTGGCACAGGGCAGCACGGCGTTTACTGCTGGTATTGCGATTTTAAGTTTATTGATTGCGTTTCCACTGAATCCCAAAAAGCTTTACCAGACAAATACCATTGGCTATTTGATGTGTATTTTATATGGTATAATGGCCTTAGCATACTTGGCTGCCTACGCACCCAATAGAGGCTG
This sequence comes from Emticicia sp., assembly GCA_046291385.1. Lineage (GTDB taxonomy): Bacteria > Bacteroidota > Bacteroidia > Cytophagales > Spirosomataceae > Emticicia. The sequence continues at coordinate 2,483 of JBKBSS010000340.1, forward strand.
GTTTACCAATACCCCAATCGAAATCGGTAATCAACTGGTGTTTTTGACCGCAATGTTTATTTTTGCTGGCATATCAATCAATAGCCTTAAATCAACATTTTTATATTTTACTTTGGTTTTTTGTACGCTGGGCGGTATTAGTTTGCTTTACTACATTGCTCGAAATCCAGCGTATATGTTTGGTATGCGAGCCGCCATTAGTTTTGGCGATGAAGGTGGCATGTCTTCAATGGGAAATCCGCATATTTATGCCAAAAGTGCTTATATTGGTATTGTTGCGGGGGTGATATTATTGCGAAATGAAGCTCGAATTTTGTGGCGAACTGCAATCATTCTTTCAGTTTTCATACTAATCATTGTGGTAGGATTGTGTCAAGCAATGGCGATGGTTTTAGTCACAGGAATATTCTTTTTTCTCTATTTTATTACCAATATTAAAACAAATAATATTTATAAAGGATTGAAATGGTTGATGGGCTGGCGAGGCTTCATTATTTTTTTAGTCTTGGTTTATATCGGATTTTCGTTGTGGAATAATGCCCATTATAAAGGCTATTTTTTGGTAGCTGTTGATATTATTGGTGATAGACTCGGAAAAATTATTACCAGTTTTTTTACCGATTCTGATTCAGTTTCAAAAGTAAAAGCGGTAGTTGATGATTCTGCCTCAACAAGAGTCGTAAATATCACTAAGGTTTTCACAAACCTCTCCAAAAACGTTGAAAATGGCAATTGGTTCTTGATTTTGTTTGGTCATGGCTACCAAGAATACTATGTTGACTCGCCATTTATCGAAATGTTCCATGATTTAGGTGTAATCGGGTTTTCCATATTTGCGGTACTTCACCTTATCATCTTGAAATGGATTTGGAAAGAA
>JBKBSS010000341.1:0-3347 GCA_046291385.1 Emticicia sp.
TTAGTATCGGGCAGAGCTGTGTCAATATACTTGTATTCTAATTTTCGGCTTGTGATTGCTACTGTTGGCAAAACCCTAAAATCGAAATAATCATTCAATTTAAAATTAGCCAAACCGCCCATTTTTAGACCATAACTTGGGGGAGACGTAATACTATAATAATTATCTTTGTTGACAAAATAATTATTAAACTTTACATTGAAATAAGTACTTGTTAATCCCAAAAAATAGCCAAATCGTAGCGATTTTGCATCATAATCAGCCTGAAAATGGCGGCGAGTCTGCTGGGCAAACACACTTTGAGTGAGTATTGCAACTACGAAAAGACTAAAAAATAATCTGAGAAAAGGGACGTTTTTCATAAATTTTCAATAATAAACAAACTGACGCTGGGCTGTTTTTATTATTTACAGTCGTCAGCAAGCATCATGGCTTTTTGCCAATGTAGATTGTGCAAACGCCAAATGTAAGCGGAATACATTTTGTTTGACGAAACCCTGCTTTTTCAAACACTCTCAAAAAGTTTTCACCTTCTGGAAATGCCTTTACCGATTCGGGCAAATAGCTGTAAGCCGAGCTATCGTTTGATACTAATCGGCCGATGAAGGGCAGGATTGTCGCATTGTAAAAATTGTATAATTGCTTAATAACGGGAGTTTTAGGGTTTGAAAATTCCATGACCATGCACGTTCCACCTGATTTGGTTACTCGACACATATCAGTAAGCCCTTTTTCGAGGTTTTCAAAGTTACGTACACCAAAAGAAACGATAACGGCATCGAAAGTATTGTTTTCAAACTGTAATTTCTCCGAATCGCCCGTTTGAAGTTCGATTTTATTTTCTAAACCCAACTTTTTCATTTTTTCTCGTCCAACCGCCAGCATTCCTTCCGAAATATCAACGCCGATTACTTTTTCGGGTTCGAGCTGTTTTACAGCTTCAACTGCCAAATCGCCCGTACCCGTTGCGATATCCAAAATTAATTGCGGTTTTTCGGCACGCAACATCGAAATGGCTTTTTTTCGCCACCAAAAATCAATTCCACCACTGAGCAGGTGATTCAAAAAATCATATTTAGGCGAAACATTATCAAACATTTCGGCGATTTGCTCACGCTTGCTGCTGTCTTTTTCTTTGTAAGGTACTACCATTATCGTGGAGCGATTTTCAAGAATCGCTTATGTTGATTGATTAATTATTTAATACCAGTCTGCAAAATTACGAAACTGCTTATTGATAACTGATTGATTATCAGAAAAGTTTTTGAGAGATACTTTTTGTATATTTGAAATCGAATAAAGGTAAACACAATTTATGCAATATATCAAGCATTATTTATCACCGATTGGCGTACTGGAGATTATCGCAAACGATGATTTTCTGACGCACGTATTATTTCGGGAAGCTCAGAAGAAACCCAGTAGTCAGTTGGAAGAAACACCCGAAAGTTCAATAATTATTGATGAATGTATTCGGCAATTTGAAGCTTATTTTGATAAAAAACTAAAAGATTTTGATTTGCCGATACAGCCACAAGGAACTGATTTTCAGCGAAATGTGTGGGAATATTTAAAGACAATTCCGTACGGCAAAACGATTTCGTATCTCGAATTTTCAAGAAGAATTGGTAACGAAAAAGCAATTCGTGCAGTTGGTACCGCCAACGGAAATAATCCTTTGACGATAATTTTGCCGTGCCACCGAGTCATTGGTTCGGATGGAAGTTTGGTGGGCTACGGTGGCGACCTGTGGCGGAAAGAATGGCTGCTTCGCCACGAAGGAAGTTTGCCAAATCAAGCACAATTGGGGTTGTTTTGAGATATTTTATTTTTAGATAATGTTTTGGCAAAACTTTAATCATGACCGAAGCCGAGCGAGATAAATTATTGATGGGAAGTGTGAAATACAAAGCCAATTGACATCACGGCGGATAAGTAACGTTTTCGTATGTTTTTTCGAAGGATGCACATTTGCAAGCAAAGCGTGAAGGTAAAATTTTGACTGGCGTTTTTGATGCGAATGTGATTGGAGGTTGATGAACATTACGTAGCTCTTGACGAAACATAATATATCAATTTGGTAGAATTTAATCTGCGAAAGTTCAATAACAAAGAAGCATCCAAACAGCAATGTTTGGATGCTTTTTTTACTGTGTACGCTAAGAAATAAAAATACTAATCAAAAGTTCCGTAGAAACGAAATTTGCCGTTCCTACGAAATTTTTAGGTAGAGAATATTCTGATTTTTTACGGCAGCGGCCGACCGTCGATGTTTAACTCCTAACGGAGCTTTTAGACTTTCGTAAGAAGTCTATTATTGATTATAACCAAAATTGTAAGGCAAAAAAAGATTTTATTTTTTACTTTTAAGATTGCTTTGATGTTTGTTTTTTAAAGTTTAATAGAAAATAACTATAAAAAAATCCCTTTCTGCTCTAAGCAAAAAGGGATTTTTTTTGTCAAAATATTAAAATGCTTGATTATTTACTACCCAGTAAGTGGAACGCTGCCCGCAAACTTTCCGAACCCAACTTATCCTTCGGCGGCTACAAGTTGAAAACGGCGAACCGCTGCCAGCGTAATACCAACAATAATCATAAAGAAACCTATCCAAAGAAGGTTAATATGCGGTTTTTCGGTAGCTTTTAGCACGAGAAATTCTCGTTGCCCTCGACTCACGGTAAAGGCAAATTTTCCAGAAACTGGGTCGATTTTAGATAATTGTAAGCGAAGTCCCATTTCGTTATTCACTTCGGGCTTGCTCCAAACTTCACGGTTACGAATCGCAAAAACTGGTCGCATCGTTACGGCTACATTTCTGTCCAGAACTTTTACAGTTGCACGAGCCGCTGCATCGCCTTCGGCCAGTTGCATTCCATCCACTTCTCTGATTCCTTCTACGTTTTCAAGAATCGCCACGTAGTCATTGATAAAAAAAGTATCGCCAACGGCTACCGTAAATTCTTCTGGGCGACTCCAATCTCGCTCATCTTCGGCTACTGGTGGGCCAGAAACGAACGCATAAATATCTTTGTTCCAAAATTTCTTAATATCGGGCGAAAGTACCGTTCCCATTTTCTCGTTGTCTTGCACACGTGGGTAAAAGTTAAATTTCTTGCCGTCTTTATCCGAATATTCAATCTGATAATAAGTATTTTCAGCTTCATATTCGAGCGTATCGCCACGTTTGAAATAAGTTTTGTCGCCATCCACAACATCGGCACGGGCAATTCCTTTATAATTACTGCCAGGAACAGGCCAAACGTATTTTTTCTCAATATAGCCTGGTGCATTTCGTACATCAACAAACTGGCCTTTGTAAGTAAATGAAAACTCACTCAATTCAG
>JBKBSS010000342.1:0-3347 GCA_046291385.1 Emticicia sp.
AGGAAGAAAACCCTCTTGTGGACCATTATCGGGCTTAATAGGTAGTTTCTCCACCGCATAATTAATCGAGTCAATTTTAGGCACACGATTAAGTTTTGAAACCGATATAAATTCTTCACCACCATAATTTATGTAGAGTGCATACTGTTTGCCAATTTTATTCAAAGGCTTGTTTTTGGCATTGTATGTATAAACACCATCATTTTTCAAATCCTTAAATTCGTGCATGACACTATCTTGGTCAAATACATAAACCGTCGCTCCAAGAGCAGGTTTTATTGCCGAATTATCAAAATAGCCTTGTGTCAATGTTAGTTTAATAGTCTGTGTTTCTTGTTTATTATTGACAAGTGCATCAACCGAAAGTTGTGATACACCTTGTTCAACGTCAATATCAATGACATCTGTGCAAGAGAATATTGAAACAGAAACAAAAAGTATTATGAGTATTAAAAATATTTTTTTCATTTTTATTAAGTTTATCTTTGACTTCGCTCAGATACCATTTTAATTAATCAAGTGACCGAGTTTAATTAATCAAGTGACCGAGCGAAACCGAGGTCAGAATTTAAAATTATAAGTCACTGCTGGAATAACTGAACCAAAAACTGCATAACGAACAGCCTCAGTTTTTGTAGGGTCAGTTTCATTTTGACGAACAAAAACCGAAAATGGATTTCTACGATTATAAACATTATAAACTGAGAAAACCCATTCGCCCGTACCACGCTTAAAGAAAGCATATTTGGTTTGGCGAGTAGCGGCAAAATCAAGTCGGTGCGAAGCTGGGATTCGGTAAGCATTGCGAGTATCATAATAATTGTGTGGTAGGGCATAACCTTGCCAAACAAATTTATTAGTAGGAAAGCTCGCAGGAGTACCCGTGCTGAAAGAAAAATTACTTGAAAATGTCCAACGTTTATTCAAGTCATAAATGGCCACAACCGAAAGGTTATGAGTTTTATCAATTCTACTCGGAAACCAATTATTTTGATTTAAACCTTCAATTTTTCTTTCGGTGCGAGCGAGTGTATAGCTTACCCAACCATTAAATTTACCTTTTGCTTTTTTTACATAAAATTCTGCCCCGTAGGCTCTTCCTTTTCCTGAAAGTAAATCAGCTTCAACGGCAGGATTTAATAATAAATCGGCATTACGTACATAATCAATTTGATTGTAAAGGTCTTTGTAATAAACCTCAACCGAAGTTTCAAAAAGATTATCGCTGAAATTATGAAAATATCCTAATGCAAATTGGTCAGCCAATTGCGGTTTGATATTATTGCTGCTCGGAGTCCAAACATCAAGCGGCGAAGAGGCCGTTGTATTTGAAAGTAGGTGAATATATTGAGCCAAACGATTATAGCTCAGTTTGATTGAATTGTCTTGTCCAAGACTAAAATTTGCGGCAAAACGAGGCTCAAAATTACCGTATTGCTGAATACTTTTTCCCCAACCGTATTCGGTAGTTTTTACAATGCTCTTACGCTCGCCATCGTTGTTGGATGCACTGAGTTCAAAAGCATTTCCTTTTCCAAGATAATTATATAGCGAATAACGAAGACCGTATTGAAGCGAAATTTTTGAAGTCAGTTTTTGCTCATTTCCAATGTATAAAGCACTTTCAGAAGCAAATTTATCAGCTAAACCAATCGTCCGTTCGACCCCGCCCGAAATCGCAACCGCTTGCCCAGGATTGAAAGTATAATAAGTTAATTGCCCACCAAAAGTAATTGTATTTTTGGTGTTTGGATAATAAGTAAAATCAGGTTTTACACTATAAGTGATAATATTCGATTTCCAACGGAAAGCATCTTGATTATTTGTTTCTTTCAAATCAGATTGTAAAGCGTAGTCATAATTGCTGTAAAAAACTGTATTATTCAAGAAAAGCTTATTATTGAAAACGTGATTCCAACGAAAACTCGTGGTAGCATTGCCCCAATTGAAACCAAAATCTGACCCAAAAGTATCACGGCCAAAATATCCCGAAAGAAAAACTGTATTCTTATCATTTACTCGATAATTGGCTTTTGCCGTAAAATCATAAAAATAAAAACTCGTTCCTTTCAAGTCAGAATTCAAAAAAGGTTTTGCCAAAATATCAATATATGACCGACGAAGGGCAACAATAAATGAACCCTTATCTTTCAAAAAAGGACGCTCATAAGTAAATCTTGAAAAGATACTGCCAATTCCACCCGAAAACTGAGGTTTTTTAGCATTTCCTTCTTTCATTCTCACATCCAAAATTGAAGAGATTCGTCCGCCGTATTGCGAAGGAATTCCACCTTTAATCAATTTTACATCTTTCACCGCATCTGGGTTGAAAACTGAGAAAAAACCAAAAAGGTGCGAAGAATTATAAACGGGAGCTTCATCGAGCAAAACCAAATTTTGGTCAATTCCGCCACCACGAACATTGAAACCCGAAGCTCCTTCACCGACTGATGTCACCCCTGGCAAAAACTGAATACTTTTGATAATATCAACTTCGCCCAAAAGAGCGGGCATTTTTTGCATCGTTTTTATATCAACTTTATTGACCGACATTTCGAGGCTTTTTACATTATCGTCGGCTTTTTTTGTCGTAATCACCACTTCCTGTAAAAGTTTAGAATCATCTTTTAGTTCGACATCTAACTTTATATCTTGGGTTAACTCAACTTGTCTGCTAATTTTTTCATAGCCAATATACGTCATCACCAAGTTGTACGTTCCTTTGGGAAGCGTGATAGAATAGAAGCCATAAGGGTTTGTTTGTGTGCCTGTCTTTGCTTCTTGCACGTAAACCGAAACTCCGATTAGGCCTTCGCCGTTGGCGGCATCTTTTAAATAGCCACTGACCGTAAACTTCTCCTGTGCGGATAGATTCCACGTGAAAAATAGACTAATAAACAATAGAAATAGTTTTTTCATGAATTGGATTTTTTGTAGTAATAATAGTTGATAATGAATGTTTTATGCAGTTTTTATAAAATAAAACCAAGTTTACGAACAAAAGTAATAACGCCCGAAACGACATGAAAGTTTTGTTTGACGAATCAGAAGTTTTGCGGGATAAAAGGGAAAAGAGCGATTTTTATCAACAAAAGAGAATAAATAGGGTAGATAATAAAGAATATTTTAAGAAATTGCCAAAAATTAAACAAAACGAAAGTTTTGTATCAGAAACCAAAAGAAAATAGATGAAAAAAACACTCATTTTGATTTTTATAAGCTTGATTTTTACTCAAGCCAACGCCCAAACACTCGAAAAACTTAAATGTTAATACCAAGAAACGCCCATGGGTTTAGAAGTTATGAATCCAAGATTATCGTGGCAAATGAAAGCCGCAAATCGTGGA
>JBKBSS010000343.1:0-3343 GCA_046291385.1 Emticicia sp.
CTTCTGATGTCTGCTCTTTTGTGTGCGGGGCTGTTCTCGGCTCAAGCACAAATGAAAGCAGAAGATGTAAAAACATTCACACTAAAAAACGGCATGAAATTTTTGGTGATTGAAGACACTTCTATTCCCAATGCCAACATGTATTTGTTCTACCGAGTGGGCAGCCGAAACGAATACCAAGGCATTACGGGACTTTCGCACTTTTTTGAACACATGATGTTTAACGGTGCGAAAAAGTACGGGCCAAAGATGTTTGACCGCACAATGGAATTTAACGGCGGAGCAAACAACGCTTACACTACCGAAAACGTAACGGTTTACACCAACTGGTTTCCTTCATCGGCCACCGAAATTATTTTTGATTTGGAGGGCGACCGCATCGCAACGCTAAGTATTGACCCAAAAATGGTTGAGAGCGAAAGAGGTGTGGTTTTGAGCGAACGCAGTACGGGCCTCGAAAACTCAAAGTGGGAATTGCTTTCGCAAACCGTACAAGGCACGGCTTTTCACGAACATCCCTACCACTGGCCCGTAATTGGTTATGAAGACGACATGAAAAACTGGAAACAGTCAGATTTGGAGCGTTATTTTAAGACTTACTATGCACCAAACAATTGTGTAACGGTAATTTCGGGCAATGTAAAATTTGACGAAATAAAACGTTTGGCCGAAAAATACATTGAGCCAATTCCTGCCCAACCAGAACCACCAAAAATAATGATTGTTGAACCTCCACAAACTGGCGAACGCCGTGTTTGGGTGCAAAAAGATGTTTCGACGCCTGCCTTGATGATTGCGTATAAAGTTCCCGAATCGAAAAACGAAGATTATTATTCACTAAGTATTTTGAGCGATATTATGAGCAGCGGAAAATCTTCTCGTTTATACAGTTCATTGGTTGATAAAAAGCAGATTGCTACGCAAGTTTTCACCAATTATGGCGAAAGTTTCGACCCAACTCTTTTTGGTTTTTATGCTGTTGCAGCCGATAAAGTCAACGAAAATGATTTAGAAAAAGCAATTTATGAAGAAATTGAAAAGATTAAAACCGAAGGCATTACCGAAAAAGAATTACAGAAAATCAAGAATCAGAAATTGATGGAGTTCTATGGTCAAATAGAAACCATCAACGGAAAATCGAATAATATCGGTACGTATGAGGTTTTCTTTGGCGACTACAAAAAAATGTTTGATGCCCCTGCGGCTTTCAATAAAGTTACGGTTGACGACATTAAAAATGTAGCAAAAAAATATTTCAAGAAAACCACTCGAACAGTCGGTATTCTGAAAGCCAATACTGAAGAATAAGGTAGTTTTTGTCTTTGTTCTCACAGGAAAAAACTATATAATTTCAAAATTTCTTGTCTTTTGTCTAACATCTCTTGTCTAAAATCATGTCTAAATATATCAGAATATTCTTTACCACAGCTTTGGCGATATGCCTAAGTAGCAGTCTAATTTTGGCACAAAATTACCAATTGCCCAAATACCAAAAATTCAAATTGCCTAATGGACTGACGGTCTATTTGATGGAGCAGAAAGAAGTGCCTGTTATCAGTGTTTCGGTGGTTTTGCCCGCAGGAGCAATCTACGATGGCACAAAAGCAGGACTTGCTTCATTGACCGCAACCGCTCTCAAACACGGCACAAAAAACTATACAAAAGCCCAACTCGACGAAGAACTTGATTTCATCGGAGCAAACGTAAACACTTATACTTCAAAAGAATCAGCAAGTTTAACGGCTAAATTTGCCACTAAAGACAAAGAAAAAGTTTTGGCTATCATCAAAGAAGTTTTGCTCGAACCAGCTTTCGATAATACCGAATTTGAGAAAGAAAAGAAACGTTTATTGACGAATCTTGACCAGCAAAAAGAAAGTCCACGCTCGGTTTTGCCCGCTTATTTCGATAAATTTATGTACGGAAACCACGTATATGGAAATATTATTCAAGGAAAGAAATCGACTGTTAGTCCGCTGAGCGTTGAAGACGTAAAAACATTCTACAAAGAAAATTACCTACCCGAAACATCTGCCATTGCGGTTGTGGGCGACTTTGATGGTATGGAAATGAAAAATACTTTAACAAGTTTATTAGGTTCGTGGAAAAAAGGCACAAAAGCACAAGAAAATTTAGCAGCAAAGCCCATCACAAAGCCAACTGGCAACCGAGTTTTGCTTATCAATAAAGACGATGCTCGTGAAACAACTTTTAATATCGGAGCGGCAGGTATTAGCAGAAATAACCCAGATTTTGTAGCAATTGATGTTGTAAACACGCTTTTTGGCGGTAGATTTACTTCGATGCTCAATGATGAACTTCGTGTAAATACGGGACTTACTTACGGAGCAAACAGCCGTTTTAGTCCGTTGAAAACTGGCGGAACATTTGCCATTTCAACTTTCACGGCTAATAAAACCACCGAAGCAGCCATTGATAAAGCTTTAGAAGTGTTGAATAATTTACACAAAAATGGCATTGACGAAAACTCTTTGGCTTCGGCAAAAAACTATGTAAAAGGACAATTTCCTCCACGCTACGAAACGGCTGGACAATTATCAGGTCTATTGACACAAATGTTTTGGTATAATTTTGATGAGTCTTTCATCAATAATTTCGAGAAAAACGTTGATGGACTTACTCTGGAAAAAGCAAAATCAATCATTGCAACCTATTTCCCGAAAGATAAATTGCAGTTTGTGATGATAGGAAAATCGGCAGAGATTAAGAAAATTGCAGAAAAGTACGGCCCAGTAACCGAAGTGCAGATTAAAGAAGAGATAAAGGATTAAAATATGCAGTAAAAACCTGTGAGGTTGCGAAACGTCGCACCGTTTAAAACCTCACAGGTTTAATTCTTACGAAATATTATTTCTAATTCCCTCCAAAATCTCCGCTCCACCATCGCTCAAAACTTGTTGAGCTAAGGCTTCTCCCAACTGTTTAGCCTCAGAGGCAGGTTTTGAATCATTTTTCTTGACAATCGTTTTTCCGTCAAGGCTAATGATTCCCGAAATCATATTTAAAACCAATTCTCCATTCTTTTCTTCTGCTACGCACCATCCAAACGACGGAATCGAACAACCACCTTGCAGCTTACGTAAATAAGCTCTTTCCGCAATCAAGCATTTTTCGGTCGTTTCATCATTAATCAAACTACGAATGGCTGCACGCTTTTTGTCTGATAAACTTTTTGCAGCTTCAATAGCCACGCAACCTTGTCCAACGGGCGGGGTAAATTCGGTTGTTGGGAGTTCCTGAGCAATCATCTCGTGGTAGCCCATGCGATGCACACCCGCGTAAGCCAACAAAAGAGCATCACATTGTCCTTCTTCGAGTTTAC
>JBKBSS010000344.1:0-3337 GCA_046291385.1 Emticicia sp.
AATGATAAAAATCTGATTCCGTTCACCGAAAAGCAAATTCAGGCTTTAAAAGAGCAACTTTTAAAGGCCAATTACGAAATAATAAAGGAAGATAAGAAAGGTATTACCCTCAAAAACGAACAGTTTGAAGGAATGAAAGCTATTCTTACGCCATCATGCTTGCATTTACGTGCGAGCTATGACGATGCTTTTGAAATTGGCATTTTATCATCCGAAATGGCCGATTCGGGCGAATTTGCTAAATATGACCCACAAGCCGACGGCTGGGAAGTTTTAGGCGAGTAGTTTTTTGCGTGAAATTCTTGTTGAAGTTCTCGTAAGCAAGCCATGCACAAACACGCTCCATCAAAATCCCAAACGGTTATTTCTCTGATATATTGAGTTTCTTCGACTGTAAGGCGAGTATTTTGGCAGTCACACTGACTTGCATTATTGGCCTTACACGTAAAAATATTACCGCATCTTGGGCAGCTATCGGGTGCGTGTTTGCTCATTTTGGCAATAAATCATTAAGATAGTTCGATTCAAAGTAGTTGGATTCTATTACTTTAAATTCTTCAATTAGCTTCTTAAAACTTTGCTCTTGACAGTTAGTCGAGTCAACGATTATCATCACTTTTTCAGCGTACAGAATAACACTTTATTGTCAAAAACGGTACCTATCAGCAGTTTATCGCCAAAAACCGCCCCAACACTTGAGCCAGAAACAGGCTTTCCATCATTGAGATAAATACTTTCTGAGCTATAAAACCCCTTTGATTGATAGTTTATTTTAATAATTTCTGAGGGAGAAGGTTTTGTATGGTCTTTAGAATAAGCCAAATAAGAGAGCAATTTCGGGTGGCATCCTACCCAAAGATTTCCGTATTCATCAAGCTCAATATTATCCGCTCCGTTGATTGTGATTTCATCATATTCGGTAAGTTTCCCAGTAGTCGTTTCACGGTCAAAAACACTGATTTTTCGACCAGAAGTGGCCGCCACAAATAGTTTTTTGCCATCAAGACTTACGTTGATTCCGTTGGCGTATAAAAAGCCTTCGGCCACAATACTTGCTCGTTTGCCATCATAATAGCACACATTTCCCATCGGTATTTGCAATAAATCTTTTTTGTTTCGCCAACTTGATATTTCTTCGTCGTGGTCGTTGGTCAAATAAAAAGTGTTTTCGCTCACCGCCACAATATCATTTGGACTCACAAACAACGAACTCTTAATGCTTTCGAGATGCACGAGCGTAGAATCAGTAAATTCAAAAATCTCGACATAATCGGCTTTTTTTCGGTGATTAACAACAAACAGCCTTTTTGCACCATCAAGCGAACGATACAAACTAATGCCGTGCGGATGAAAATCGAAAGTAATTTTTTCGGTTAAATTGATTGGTTTTGGGGCAGTTTCATTGATATTCAAGAGAAATATTACTCCTTTTTCCGAAGTATCGCTAAAATTATTTGATGAAATAAGAGCTAAACCCGTAGCTTTATCAATTGTAATATCTTCTGCTCCTGCAAAACCATTAATTTCTGTTACGCTACCATTAAAATACGGCTTGATAGTTGTGAAAACGCCCGCATTGTAGAATGTTTTGCCTACAAATACGATAATGACCGCAACGATTCCGAGAGATATTTTTTGCCAAAGTTTCATAATTTAAGTTTAGCGGTTAAATTTTACCCGTAGGAACGTCCAAATTGGACGTTCCTACAAAATTCATTAAATCAAATATCACAAATATTTACGCCTTGTTTCAAAGAAGCCAATTTATCGGCACGAATCGGGATAAATTCTTGGGCAACGAAGCCTTTGAAACCTGTTTCGGCGATGGCACTCATAATTGATGGATAATAAATTTCTTGGGTTTCATCAATTTCGTGGCGGCCTGGTACTCCGCCCGTGTGATAATGGGCAATGTATTTATGGTTATCACGGATTCGGCGAATGATGTCTCCTTCCATGATTTGCATGTGATAAATATCGTAAAGCAACTTAAAATTATCAGAATCAATGCTTTTGCAGAGTTCAACGCCCCAATCGGTGTGGTCGCACATATAATCGGCGTGGTCAACTCGGCTATTGAGCAGCTCCATCACGATGGTTACTTTTTTCTTTTCGGCATATTTCAAAATTTTCTTTAAACCTTTTGCACAGTTTTTTAGGCCGTCTTCGTCGTTGAGTTTTTTCTCACGATTTCCCGAAAAACATATTAAATTCTTGAATCCAGCTTTCGATGTCTCGTCAATCAAATATTTATACCATTCTTCGAGTCCATCGTGGTTTTCTTTTTTATTCCAGCCTTTTGTTATGCCATAATCTTTACCAATTCCCGAAACCATCGCACACGTTAGGTCGTGTTTTTTGACGGTTTCAAACTCTTCTACGGTCAATAATTCGATTGATTGTAAACCAATATTTTTTGCGGCTCGACAAAGAGCATTGAGTTCGATTGAACCGTAGCACCAACGACAAACTGAGTGGTTGATACGTCCTTTAAGTGCAGCTCCCATGATAGTATCGGCAGCTTCGAGGCGAGAAGCGACTGTTCCAGTTAGAGCTACGGCGGCAGCTCCTTCTACAATTTTTTTCATAGCATTTCGGCGGGAATTATTGTTTTCCATTAGCATATCTTTCATCCCAAAAGAGGGTTTATTGTGTAAATCAGTTGATTTGAATAGTTGAGCAATTTAAAGCAAAAAAATTGATTATGAATAATTTACAATCAAAATAGCTACAAAATATACTAAAAACCACAGTTTGGCGTATTTGGGTATGAAAGATTACAAAGCGTAAATCTCTGATACATCACCCAAAATATTTTAGCACAAACAAAATGAAAAACACCACAAAATTTTTGGTTTTATTTTTAGTAACATTCATTGCAAGTTCATGTTTCAAAAAAATCAAAGATGAACTCTTGCCATCGGGTTCGGCTACTTTGGTTGCCAACGGAACGAATGTAAGTTTAGGCACTCCAACGGCTGTTACGCTACTCGGAGTCGTGACGATTGAAGCCAACAAAGATAAAAACGGCTACACGATTCTGTTGAACAAATCGGATATTAAGGAAGGAAAAACTTACGATTTGAAAAGTTCTACGGGCGTATTTACGTTTCAGCATGATGGTACTTTCTACTCGCCAAGCACTGGCACACTGGAAATTACAAAATTTACTGATAATAAAATCGTAGAAGGAAAATTTAGCTTCGATGGAAATGCCGTAGGCAGCACCAGCAAAAAAATGACCGCCAGCGGTACTTTTAGTGTGAGTATTATCTTATAAAACTGCTAATTCCGAATAAAAGACACTGCCAAAAACTTAGCGGTGTCTTTTGTTTTA
>JBKBSS010000345.1:0-3076 GCA_046291385.1 Emticicia sp.
CTTTTTTCGGCGTAACGCTCGGCAAATTCTTGGCGGGTTAAGTTTCCTTCCACCCACGACAGATTAAATGTTTTTTCAAAAGCTCCATCGTTGGCTTCTGCCCAATACGAAAGGCTTGTGCCTACATCCATGAGTGGGTCGCCGACGGTGGTCATTTCCCAATCTAAAACCGCAATGATTTCTGATAAATTATTGGCATTCAGCACCACATTATCGTACTTATAATCATTATGAATGAGTGTGGGTTTTCCTTCGGCAGGAAGATTTTCTTTGAGCCAAACCGCCAAAGTATCCATAGCCGCAATCTCATCGGTTTGGGAAGCGACATAACGCTTGTGCCAGCCTTCTACTTGTCGCTGAATATAACCTTCGGGCTTTCCAATATTTACTAAGTTCGTTGAGTAAATATCAATGCCGTGTAAAGCGGCCAGATTATCGCACAATGCTTCCGAGAGTTTTCGCATTTCGGCAGGAGCAACGGTTTGCATGAGTTTTTGGGCATCTTTTGCTCGCAAAATAATGCCTTGTACTCGCTCCATGACATAAAACGGGCAGCCCAAGACCGCCTCATCATCAGTAAAAACAATCGGATTTGGTATTTTATCATACCCAATCGACTTGATGGCGGTCAAAATCTTGTACTCACGAGCCATATCATGCCCACCCTTGATGTCTTTCGCACCCACAGGTGGGCGACGCAAAACGTATTCTCGGTTAGTAGTTTTCAAAAAATACGTCAGATTCGAGTAGCCCCCAGGAAACTGCGAAACTTCGGTAATTTCCTCAAAATCAGGCAATTGAGATTTGATAAAGTCATTCAACTTTATCAAATCCAATTCTTCGCCCTGCCTAACTGCCGTAGGCGTATCTATTTTTAATGAAGACATATTTTAGAACTTTACTGTTGAAGTGAGATTTCATGCTTAATTTTCATTTAAACTGTAACCTTCAAAAAATGGAACGCAGATGACACGGATTTTTACAGATTTACACTGATTTTTAGATAGAATTTTGTTTTTATCAGTGAAAATCAGCCAAATCAGTGTCATCTGCGTTCCATTTTTACGGTGATACAACTTACGTTAATTCTAACGGTTCACCGTAGCGATTCTCAATTCTTCATTGAATTACTGATGTTCTGGTCTTAACAAATCGTTTACCGTTTTCACAGGATTAAACGTAATCAACGGCACTTCTACGAAAAGCGTGTTCCAATCGGCCATTGCACCATTCCACAAACCTGGTAATTCTTGGGCTTTTAAGTCACGGCCACTCTGTGATTTTTGCGTATTGAAACCAGTTTTTGGGTCACGGAAATCCAAAAGATTAAATTTATTTCCTTGATAATCTTTCAGCGTACAAATCAAATCAACAGGGTTGAAGTGCGTTGCTTCATCAAAAATTTCTTTTTGTTCGGGGTCTTTCAAATCAATTTGAGCAGATTCTACTACCTGAAGTGAAGTTGAACCGTCGGCATTTTCAGCCCAGAAAGGCCCACCACCAGGCTCACCAACGTTTTCCACCATTCCGCAAATACGCAACGGACGATTCAGTTTTGTACGACAATAGGTTTTGCGTTCTTCAAAAGATAAATCATCGTAACCTTCGGGAAATTCTACACAAAGGTCAAACTCAATAAAGTCTTCAATTTCTTCTACGTCTTCTTTTTTCAAAGCTGCTCCATCCATCATTTTCAGATAAGCAAAAACGGCTTGCTGATAGCTCAAAACCAAACTCGCCAATGCCTTTTTGTAGATAATTGTTTGCTCTTTTAGGCTATCTGGCACAACGTTGTCAATGTTTTTGATAAATACCACATCGGCATCTTGGTCGTTGAGATTTTCGAGCAAAGCACCGTGACCCGCTGGGCGAAAAAGTAAATCTCCGCTCGCCGTGCGGAAAGGTGTATTATCAAGATTTACCGCAATTGTATCGGTCGCTGGTTTTTGTTCCGAGAAACTGATTTCGTATTTCACACCATATTTTGCTTCATAATCGGGCAAAACGGCATCAATCAAGGCCGTAAATTTGCTTCTATGCTCAGGTGAAACCGTAAAATGAAGATTCACTTTTCCACCTGCATTGGCATATTTTGCACCTTCTACCAAATGTTCTTCGGCGGGTGTGCGAGTTTGTTCTCCGTATTTATGGAATTCCAACAAGCCTTTTGGTAAAGCACCATAATCAAGGCCTTCGGCCGTGAGGAGGTGTTTTAAAATAGTTTTATGGTCGGCCGATTCGCTACCGACAGATTTTATCAAACTTTTGTAGAAAGCAAAATCTTGTAGATGTTCTAAGACCTCATCAACCGATTTGTCGAATTTATTTTCTTCCAAAGCCGCAAAAAGCGATTTAAACATTCGTGAAGCCGCCCCCGAAGCAGGTACAAATTTCAGTAGTTTTTTGCCGAAAATTTGGTCGTCAAAATCTTTCGATAGTTCTTTGGCTTTTTCGTCGCCAAGCTGAATCATTCCATCGTCGATGGTAGCCGCTCGGACAACATTTAGGTAGGGAAACCCTACTTTAAAATTCTCAATTTGCTCAAGAATCGTTTCCACATTTGCTCCACGGGCTTCGATTAGGCTAAGGTCTTTTTCGCTAAACATATTAATAAGGTTGAGTTAAATTAGTCCACGGTCAATAGTTTTCTGAAACTACTGAAAAGGAATTGTTTGGAAAAAATTGTCGTTGTTGGGTTTTAATGAAGCTACTTTATTGCGTGATTGTTTTGTTAAAAATGTAATTTTACGAAAAAATAGAATCAAGGCAATGTTTTTGCTCGGTATTAATTAAAATTTAGTCAATAGTAAAAAGCATTTGACCGTTGACTCAAAAAATTATGAATTCAATACTTCCTCTTTTACAGAAAACCCAACAAGCTTCGGCGGCAGTTCGCCGCTTGTCCGATGCCCAGCGTAGCGATTTATTAAATGAATTGGCCGAAATCATTGAGCAATCGAGGGCATTGATAATGTTAGAAAATCAGAAAGATTTAGACTTGATGGATAAAGCTGACCCCAAATACGACCGTTTGTTATTAACCGAAAGCCGTATTCAAGGCTTGGCCGATTCGTTG
>JBKBSS010000345.1:3086-3336 GCA_046291385.1 Emticicia sp.
AAAAACCTCGAAAATGGACTGAATATCAAAAAAATAGCTGTTCCGATGGGCGTTGTTGGCGTAATTTACGAATCTCGCCCAAATGTGACGATTGATGTGGCTTCATTGTGTCTGCGTTCGGGCAATGCCTGCGTGCTGAAAGGTGGAAAAGAAGCTATTTTCTCAAATACTTGTTTGGTTGGATTGATTCACCAAGTTTTAGCAAAATTTGGCGTTGCCGACGAAGCAGTTTTACTTTTGCCAACCGACC
>JBKBSS010000346.1:0-3327 GCA_046291385.1 Emticicia sp.
GATTATGTTCGGTTATCAATATCCTACTTGGTATGCAATTGCATTTTTTGCCATTTTAATGATTTCAGCTTTTTTGGTTGGAAAATGGTTAGTAAAAAATGACAGAGATTATAAAGGGTTCTGAGATGAATGTTAAATGATGAATGTTTAATGCCTAATTTTTACTTAGATTAAACATTCATCATCAAACATTAATCATTAAAATATTCCCTCTTCTAAGTGCAAAATAGTTTTTTCTGGCAATTTCTTTGTCAAAAGTCTGGCTACGATGCTGCTTCGTGTGCCATTTGAGCAAGCTACAATTATTGTAGTATAGCTTTGAAGTTCTTCTAATCGCTCCGTAATTTCGTGCGGAGGTATATTTATTCCACCGATATTAAAATCTGCAAATTCGGTCATTTCTCTGACATCAAGCAAAATACTTTTTGGGTCAGAAAGAATACTTTCTAAGTCATTTTGCGATATTTCGGTGAAAGTTTGCATCTGCTTTTGATTTGTGTACAAAATAAACGTGGCACATCTCAAAGATATGCCACGTTTGTGTACTTATAATATTGTAAACCAATTATTTATACAAAGCATCACGTTGAGCTTTGATTTTCTCGTCGGTCAAATAATCATCAAAATCAATCAATTTATCTAAGTAGCCTTTCGGTGCAAGTTCGATTACACGAGTAGCTACCGTTTGTGTCAATTGGTGGTCATGGCAAGTAAACAATATATTACTCGCAAATTCTTCCATTCCTTTGTTCAAAGCCTGAATCGACTCCAAATCTAAGTGGTTGGTTGGTTCGTCGAAAAGTAATACGTTTGCTCCCGAAAGCATCATTCTTGAAAACATACAACGCTGTTTTTCTCCTCCCGAAAGTACCGTACATTTCTTTAGAGCTTCTTCGCCCGAAAATAACATTCTGCCCAAAAATCCACGAATAAAAGTTTCGTCTTTTTCTACCGAATATTGTCTAAGCCAATCTACTAAATCAAGGCTTCCATCTGAGAAATATTTATTGTTATCGTTCGGTAAATAAGTATTTGTAATCGTGATACCCCATTTGAAACTACCGCTTGAAGCTTGTTTTTCGCCCGCAAGAATATCAAATAAAGCCGAAACAGCTAAACCATCTTTGCTCAAAAATGCAATTTTCTCGCCACGACCTACCTGAAAACTAACATCTTTAAATAAATAAGTGCCGTCTTCGAGCTTATAACTAAGGTTTTCGACTAACAAAATTTGGTCGCCCACTTCACGCTCAGGTTTAAATCCGATGTACGGATATTTACGTGACGAAGGCTGAATTTGCTCAATATTCAATTTTTCAATCATTTTCTGACGAGCCGTAGCCTGTTTAGACTTAGCTACGTTGGCAGAAAAACGACGAATAAATTCTTCCAATTCTTTCTTTTTCTCTTCAGCTTTTTTGTTTTGGTCAGATTTCTGACGAGCCGCTAACTGGCTTGATTCGTACCAGAAAGAGTAATTTCCACCATAAAGCGAGATTTTCTTGTAGTCAAGGTCAGCAATGTATGTACAAACGTTATCAAGAAAGTGACGGTCGTGAGATACAACAATTACAGTATTTTTGAAATTCATCAAGAAATTTTCGAGCCACAAAATAGATTCAATATCTAAGTTGTTGGTCGGCTCATCGAGCAATAAAATATCAGGATTTCCAAACAATGCCTGTGCCAACAAAACCTTCACTTTTTCCGAGGGATTCATATCGGCCATCAAAGTATAGTGCGAATCTTCTTTGATTCCCAAGCCCGAAAGCAAAGTCGCAGCGTCAGATTCGGCATCCCAACCATTCATATCGGCAAATTCTGCCTCTAATTCGGCCGCACGATTTCCGTCTTCTTCCGAAAAATCTTCTTTGGCATAAATGGCATCTTTTTCAACAATGATTTGTGATAAACGCTCGTTTCCACGCACAACGGTGTTTAAAACGGTTTCATCATCAAACGCATTTTGATTTTGTTTCAAAACTGACATCCTTTCGCCTGGGTCCATGCTAACATTACCCGAAGTTGCATCAAGGTCGCCCGAAAGGATTTTTACAAACGTTGATTTTCCTGCACCGTTTGCTCCAATGAGACCATAAACGTTGCCAGGTGTAAATTTGAGATTTACCTCTTCAAAAAGAGTTCTTTTGCCAAAACTTAGCGAAATATTTGAAACTGTAAGCATTTTTTAAATGTAGAATAAAAGAGTTCTACTTAATATTTTTTGTGAAAATTGTTACTATTTGGAGGTGCTTTAATTATGGATAAAATACTTGCAGCGTTTTATTACTTTATGTGCTGCACAACTTTAATTAATTCTTTTAGTTCTTTATCATTAAGCGATGAGCGTTCCGATTTATCATAAATTGAAAGTAAATATAACTCACTTGATGCAACATATACGCAGGTTATAAGCCTTGCTCCACCAGATTTACCCTTATTTTTTGAAGCAATTGAAAGTCTAATTTTATAACAATCGAAGCCCAGTGGAGTTCCTTGTTGCGGGTTTTCTTTGAGTGTTTCTATTAAAGCTAATACTTCTTTTTTAAGAGAAGGGAATTTTTTAATGAGCCTTTTGCTTGCCTTTGAAAAGGTAAAATTGGTATTATTTCAAAGCTCATTCAAAAAATCAGTTAGAGTGGGTTTTTGTATTTTGCCCTCTTTAATCATTTTCATCTGCTCAAATGCTTCAAAAAGCTCTTGACGATGCAATATCTTACCCGATTCGTCTGGAAGGTGTAATTGTTTACGGATTCCTTCCCATTCTTGGATGGGTATAAAAACCCCTGTAACGTTTCCTGTATGGTCTGCTAAATATTGTAAATTCATATCTTCTTTTATTTGGCTCATTAAAAGTATGTAAAATTACCACATTTGAATCAAATATTTTAAAATATCCCCTCATCGGCGAAGCTAAAATAGCCGTTATCGCTAAAAATGAGGTGGTCGAGTACTGGAATATCAAGTGTTCGACCTGCTTCTTTTACCTTTTTGGTTAAATCTTTATCGGCTTGGCTTGGTGTTAGGTTTCCTGATGGATGATTATGCACCAAGATTATAGCCGAAGCCAAATGCTCAATCGCTGCTTTGAAAATCATCTTTGGGTCGGCCACCGTACCCGAAACCCCACCAATACTTATTTGCTGAGGGCGAATAACTTCATTGGCTCGATTGAGCAACAACACCCAAAACTGTTCGTGCTGTAAATCCATCAAGTAGGGGCGAATCGCCTCGTAAGCATCGGCTGATGAACCAATTTTTGGTTTTTTTAGTGTCTCACTTTCCTTTCTTCTTCGTCCGAGTTCTAAAGCTGCCGCAATCGAAATT
>JBKBSS010000347.1:0-3324 GCA_046291385.1 Emticicia sp.
ATTAAGCCAACTACGCAAAATATATTTTTAGAAGTAGCTTATTTTAGTCCAGTTTGGGTGCGTCGTACTGCTACTTTTCATGGTCTAAAAACTGATGCTTCGTTCCGTTATGAACGTGGCACTGACCCAAATATGCCACCGTTTGCGATTCGTTTGGCGGCAGTTTTGATTCAAGAATTGGCGGGCGGAGAAGCTATCGGCGAACCAATTGATGTTTATCCAAATCCGATTGCGAATTTTGAGATTACGGTAAAACATAAAAATATCAATCGTCTAATCGGTAAAAATTTAGACGACCGTTTGATTCATAAAATACTGAAAAGTCTTGATATTGAGATTTTGAGCGATAATGGCAGCGAAATGCAAGTAAGCGTACCGCCATACAGAGTGGACGTAACCCGTGAAGCCGACGTAATCGAAGAGATTTTGAGAATTTATGGTTTTGATAACATTGAGCTATCAGAAACGCTTCAAACGGATTTTTTATCATCATTTGCCGAAAAAGATGCTGATAATCTACAATTCCGTATCATTGAGTTGTTGGCAGCCAATGGTTTCAACGAAATTCAGACGCTTTCAATAACCAAACCTGCTTATAATCAAGCACTTGAGGCAGCATCCCAAGGCGAAACAGTCGTACTGTTGAATCCATTAAGTGAAGAACTTTCGGTGATGCGTTCGAGTCTTTTATTGACAGGAATGGAGTCGGTGGCATATAATATTAACCGCCGTCAGAAAGATTTGAAGTTGTTTGAGTTTGGTCGTAGCTACTTCAAGAAAGACGATAAATATAAAGAAAATAAACATTTGGGTATTTGGATGACGGGCAATCGTCAGTCAGAATCTTGGGCGAGTCCGAGTGTGCCGTTGGCTTTCCATGATTTAGCTTTGGTTGTCCAGAAAGTTTTGAAGGCAATGAAAGTTGTTAAATTTGATACGCAAGAAGCTGACGGTCGGCGTTCCGATTCGTCAGTTTTCCAATATGGATTAACTTATTTAATCAACAAAAAACCTGTCGTTAGTCTTGGTTTAGTAAAACCACAATTGGCAAAATTGGCCGATGTAAAACAAGCTGTTTTCTTTGCTGATTTCGATTGGGAATATTTATTGAAACAATATTCGAGTAAAGTAGCTTTTGTAGAAATTCCGAAATTTCCAGAAGTACGTCGTGACCTTTCATTAGTGATTGATTCGGAAGTGAAATTTGAGCAAGTTGCGGCCATTGCAACCAAAACCGAAAAGAATTTACTCCAAAATATCAACGTTTTTGATGTGTATGCGGGCGAAAAATTGGGCGAAGGCAAAAAGTCTTATTCGGTAAGTTTTACGCTCATCGACAAAGAAAAAACTTTGACCGACGATGTAATCGACAAAACAATGCAACGTTTGATTACTGCTTACGAAAAAGAATTGGGGGCGGTGATTAGAAAGTAATTTTAAAGAAGGCTTCGCTCAAAGCGAAGCCTTCTTTTTTTATGTATCTTTCTGTAAATTTTGCGTCTCAATAAAAACTAAAACAATTTTGCAAATGAAAAAGTATGTAATGCTGGCCATTTCGGCTGCTATTTTGAATGTTTGTGTTGTAAATGCGAGTGTGGCAAATACGCCTAATTTAGTGATTATTCAAGACGAAACGCAAGATGCCGAAATTCTTTTGGATAAAGCTGTTGAAGCCGAAGTGGCTGGAAATCAAGACGCTCTTTTAAGCTCGTTGACTGCTGGTACGGCCGCTCTCGAAAAAGAAGCCAAAGCCGATAAAGGTAGTTTCAAAGATAAACTTTTAAGCCAAGCAGGTGCATTACAAAAATTTGCCCCAATGGTTAAAAGTGGTCTTTTGAAAGGCGATATGCTTAAAAAAGTAATCAATACCGTGAAAATGCTATTGGCCGCAAAAAGAATCGAAAGTGCATTGGGTGGTTCAAATTTACTCGGAAGTGTAAGCGGATTAACCAAAAACTTAGGTTTAATGAAAGCGGGTTTGCCAGCTCTCGGTGGAGATTCACAAGATAAATTAGGGGGCTTACTCAACACAGCCATGAGCAGTGTCGGAAATCTCAGTAAAGGTGGCATGACCGCTAAAGCTGCCGAACCAGCCGTGAAAAAACAACTCGGCGGAATTTTGGATTTTGTAAAAGGAGCAATATGAGTTCTGAATTCTGAGTTCTGAGTTAGTTTTCACTCAGAACTCTAAACTCAGAATTCAGAACTCCTGACATAGTTCAATCAAAACCCCATTTGTGCCTTTTGGGTGCAAGAAACACACCAATTTATTATCCGCACCACGCTTCGGAACTGGGTTTAAAACCGTAAATCCTTCTCCTTCCAAACGTTTCATTTCGGCCAAAATATCATCTACTTCAAAGGCAATATGATGAATTCCTTCGCCTTTTTTTTCAATAAATTTAGCAATCGCACTATCAGGGTTTGTGGCTTCTAAAAGTTCAATTTTAGTGGTGCGACCAACCGCAGCATTTATCTGAAAAAAAGATGTCATAACTCCTTCACTTTCAACACTTTCTGATTTATATGGAGCAATATTGAAGAGTTTTGTAAAAAGCTCATTCGAGGCCGCAATATCTTTTACTGCAATACCGATATGTTCGACGTTTGTTAGCATATTTTTTGTTGTTTAATGAGGGGGTAATTGTGCCAAATCTGTATCGACTGTTGACTTTTAAAAAAATCCTGTCTCAAAAGAATGGAAATTTCACGAAAAAATCTAACTTGCGTTTCAAATAATCGCTAAACGATATAGAAACATTCCATGACCTATTCAAAGGGCTTGCATATTTTGGCCGAAATTGACACCGAAGTAATCGAACCTCTAAAAAATTATGCAGCAGCCAAACAATTATTGCAAAAACTCATTGAAAAACACCGACTAACGATTGTGGGCGAAGTTTTTGCTAATTTTGAAGGTGGAGGTTTTACGGGTGTTTATTGCTTGACCGAATCTCATATTTCGATTCATACTTGGCCAGAGTTTGGGCGAGTTACTTACGACGTATTTTTATCTAATTTTCGGAATAATAACGAAGCCATCGTGCGAGATATTCACCAAGAACTCGTTGCGTTTTTTCAGCCGACAACATTAAATCTAAACGAACTTTATAGATAGATGAAGCAACGTATATGCACTAAATGTACAAATCAGATTTCGATGAACGACAACGACAAATTTGTCGCTTGTCCGAAATGCTTTAGCTATCACGAAGTTTCGGAAAGTGGAATAAAGTTTATTTTTACCTTCAAAAACTCTAATCGCCCAAAAGAAGTTTGTTTTGAACTTGAGCAAAGTATCAAAGTTAATGGAACAGCTTACTC
>JBKBSS010000034.1:0-15611 GCA_046291385.1 Emticicia sp.
AACACTTTTGGCTTCGCCGTTGGTTGCAGCAGCAGCGGCGGTTACAGGAAAAGTTACTGACCCAAGAGAATTTTTGTAATTGCAAAATATCATGGAAAATTATCCTCGAAAACTATCTTATGGAGCTAATAATACGGTTATTGTATTATCAGAAACCGAAGTTGGAAAGCTTTTCACTAATGATACTCGCTCGGATATTGGTTCTGAAGCTGAAAAAATGAAGTTTTCTAATGAAATAAACGATTTAGTCGTAAAATTTCATCGTTTAGAACATAACGAGATACTTGGTGCCAATATGTTAGTAATGGAACGTATCTATCCAATTGATTATCGAGCCTATGAAGTAGCAATGAGAGAAATTTGGTTTGATGTTTTTGAAAATCAATTAAAAGAATTACACAAAGGAGGATTTGTACATAATGATTTAAAACGTCCTTCAAATATTTCGGGAGATAGATTCGATAATATATTTCTAACCCCTCATGGTATTAGGCTCATTGATGTGGGTGTCTCGATTTTAAGACATCAAGTAGGAGACAAATTTTTCCAATCTTATGTCGAAAACGAATTCAAAGAATTAGCCCATTTTAAAGAATATTTTTTAAACAGATAGATAATAAGCAATGGCATACGATAAATTTACAGTACTCAAAAGCACCGCAGTTCCGATGCCAATCGAAAATGTGGATACTGACCAAATCATTCCTGCACGTTTCTTGAAAGCAACAAGCAGAGTAGATTTCGACAAAAACTTATTCAGAGATTGGCGTTATAACAACGACGATTCTCCAAAAGCAGATTTCGTTTTAAACAACCCAATTTATTCAGGCAAAATCCTTGTAGGCGGA
This sequence comes from Emticicia sp., assembly GCA_046291385.1. Classification (GTDB taxonomy): domain Bacteria; phylum Bacteroidota; class Bacteroidia; order Cytophagales; family Spirosomataceae; genus Emticicia. The sequence continues at coordinate 849 of JBKBSS010000034.1, forward strand.
CGTAACTTCGGTAGCGGTTCAAGTCGTGAACACGCCGCTTGGGCGATTTACGATTACGGTTTCCGTTGCGTAGTTTCGAGCTTTTTTGCTGATATTTTCAAAGGAAACGCTTTAAATATTGGCATTTTACCAGTACAAGTAAGTGAAGATTTTTTACATAAAATTTTCACAGCTATCGAAGCAGACCCAAAAGCTGAACTTGAAATCGACCTTCCTGCTCAAACGGTTACTATTTTAGCAACAGGCGAAAAAGAAAGCTTTGCAATCAACGGCTACAAAAAGAACAATATGATTAATGGCTATGATGACATTGATTATTTGCAATCTATGAAAGCCGAAATTGCGACTTTTGCCGATAAGAGTTTGTATTAAAAAAAGCTGCTGGCCGCTTCGGCGGTCCGATTTTAGCTATTAGCTTTTAGCTGATAATTAAAAGACTCTGTGCTAATCATATTTTTAAGATATACCTATGAAAATGGCTTCAAAAGAAGATGCCAACAGCCAACAGCCAATAGCTAAACGCCATCTCGAAATAATGGATACAACACTCCGTGATGGTGAACAAACCAGCGGAGTATCTTTTTCGGCTACCGAAAAGTTGGCAATTGCTCAGATGCTACTCACCGAAGTAAAAGTCGATAGAATCGAGGTTGCTTCGGCTCGTGTTTCGGAAGGAGAACTATTGGCTGTTCAGAAAATAACTAATTGGGCAAAAGAACATGATTTGCTTGATAAAGTAGAGGTTTTGACCTTTGTTGATGGTGAAGCTTCTATCAATTGGATGCTTCAAGCAGGGGCAAAAGTGATGAATTTATTGACCAAAGGCTCGATGAATCATTTGACGCACCAGTTGAAAAAAACGCCCGAACAGCATTTTAGCGAAATCTCGAATGTGATTGCCTTGGCTCAATCGAAAGGCATTGAAGCGAATGTTTATCTCGAAGATTGGAGCAATGGAATGCGAAATTCACAAGATTACGTTTTTCAATTCCTTGATTTTCTGAGTACGCAGCCAATCAAACGTGTGCTTTTGCCTGATACTTTGGGCGTTCTGACACCTTCCGAAACATACAATTTTATCAAGGCTATCGTAGAGCGTTATCCAAATCAGCACTTTGATTTTCATGCACACAACGACTACGATTTAAGCGTAGCCAATGTCATGGAAGCCATTCGTGCGGGCGTGCAGGGTTTGCATTTGACCGTAAATGGCATGGGCGAACGCACTGGAAATGCTCCATTATCAAGCGTAATTGCGGTTATCAATGATTTCATGCCTGACGTAACGACTTCGGTTGTTGAGCAATCACTCTATACAGTTAGCAAAATTGTTGAGTCATTTTCGGGTTTTGGCATTCCTGTCAATAAACCTGTGATTGGTGAAAACGTTTTCACCCAAACAGCAGGAATTCATGCCGATGGAGATAATAAAAATAATCTCTATTTCAATGATTTGATGCCCGAACGTTTCGGCAGAACTCGAAAATATGCTCTCGGAAAAACTTCTGGGAAAGCCAATATTGAGAAAAACCTGCACGAAATCGGAATCACGCTTTCGCAAGAAGAAATTAAGAAAGTTACGCAAAGAATCATCGAACTCGGCGACCGCAAAGAAGTTGTTACGAAAGAAGATTTGCCATATATTATCTCGGATGTACTTGATAGTGAGGCAATTGTAGAACGTGTGCAGGTGATGAACTACGTAATGACGCATTCAAAAAACCTTCGTCCGTCAGTTACCTTGATGGTAAAAATTGATGAAGAAGTTTTTGAAGAAAACGCCCAAGGCGATGGTCAATACGATGCTTTTATGAATGCTTTGAAGAAAATTTATCAGAAAAAGAAAATTGCTCTTCCAACGCTGACAGACTACGCCGTAAGGATTCCGCCAGGTGGAAAAACCGATGCTCTTTGTGAAACGATTATTAGTTGGGAATCTCCAACGAAAAGTTTCAAAACTCGTGGATTAGATTGCGACCAAACAGTTTCAGCATTGAAAGCTACTCAGAAGATGTTGAATTTGATATAAATTTCTTTAGGACACAGAGTAACACAAAGTTTATGACACAGAGTATCACAGAGTTAAATCAGCTATCTCAAATTATTTTGAAGCAGGCATTTGATGTTCACTCAGCTTTGGGGCCTGGGCTTTTGGAAAGTGCCTATAAAGAATGTTTAGCCTATCGTTTAGAAAAAAATGGTTTGCGAGTTGAAAAAGAAAAACCAATGCCTTTAATATTCGAGGAAATCAAATTGGACCAAGGCTATCGTTTAGATTTATTAGTTGAAAACAAAATAGTTATAGAATTAAAATCGGTTGAATTTATAAACGATTTACACATTGCACAGACATTGACTTACATGAAGTTGGGCAAATACAAGTTAGGATTACTCTTAAATTTTAATGTAAAAAGTTTAAAAGATGGTATAAAAAGACTCATTTTGTAAACTTTGTGAAACTCTGTGCATTAACTCTGTGGAACTTAGTGTCCTCAAATAAAAACATGAAAAAACATATTCTAATCGTCCCAGGGGACGGAATTGGGCAGGAAGTAACTGCCGTAGGTAAAAAAGTAGTAGAGAAAATCGCTGCAAAATTTGGTCATGAATTTACTTATGACGAAGCACTCATCGGTCATGCCGCTATCGAAGCAACTGGCGACCCGCTTCCCGAAGAAACACTCGTAAAAATGAAAGCCTCTGATGCCGTTTTATTCGGTGCAGTTGGTCATCCAAAATACGATAATGACCCTTCGGCGAAAGTTCGTCCAGAGCAAGGTTTATTGAGAATGCGTAAAGAATTAGGTTTGTATGCCAATCTTCGTCCAATCAAACTTTTTGATGAATTATTAGACGCATCAAGCATCAAATCAGAGCTTTTGAAAGGTGCTGATATTTTGTTTTTCCGTGAATTAACGGGTGATGTTTATTTCGGAAAACGTGAGCGTATCGACGAAGGAAATACCGCCTACGACACAATGATTTATTCAAAATACGAAGTTGAGCGTATCGCCCGCAAGGCATTTGATGCCGCAATGACTCGTGGCAAAAAATTAATGTCGGTTGATAAAGCAAACGTACTCGAAAGCAGCCGTTTGTGGCGTGAAGTGGTACTTGAAGTAGCAAAAGACTACCCAGAAGTAGAACTTTCGCACCAATTTGTTGATGCGGCAGCAATGCTTTTAATCAAAGACCCACGTAAATTTGACGTTGTGGTAACAGGTAATCTTTTCGGAGATATTTTGACTGATGAAGCGTCTCAAATTGCAGGTTCGATGGGAATGTTGGCTTCGGCTTCAATCGGAGATAGCACGGGCGTTTATGAGCCAATTCACGGTTCGGCTCACGATATTACTGGAAAAGGCGTTGCAAACCCACTCGCTTCGATTTTATCGGCCGCTTTGATGTTGGATATTTCGTTTGGTTTGAAGGCTGAATCGGAGGCGATTATTGCCGCTGTTGATGCAACATTGAAAGCAGGTTTCCGCACAGGCGATATTGCAGATGCCAACACGCCAAAAGATATGATTTTGGGAACAGATGCCATGGGCGAGCAAATCTTGTCAAGAATCTAAGGTCATAATGTTATAAATATATAAAAAGCGAGGCTTGAAAGTTTATTTTCAAGCCTCGCTTTTTATATATAAACACTCCTTATTTATACTGCTCAATAATTCTAAAAAGGGCCTTTTGCGTATCCAGATTCGGAAAAAAATCATAGACTTGGGCGTGGGCATCATAGTTTAGAATCAAGCCTGTTTCGAGGTATTTGTAGGCTTCGTTATAGCTTCCATCAAAAATCAAATAGGCCGCTGCACGATAGAATAAATCGGCATCGTCGGGCATTTCGCTGATTCCGTCGTAAACAATCTCAAAAGCTTTGCCGTATTGGCTTTGTTCGAAGAAAAGCAGCGACCAATTTAACCAAATATCAGGGTTATTCGGGTCGAGTGTTACAGCTTGTGTGTAAGCTTCATTACTCGATAAAAAATTTCCTAATTTAGATTCGGTATCTCCCAGAAGTAACCAATAATCAGCGTTTTCTTCGTTGAGTTTGATGGCTTTTTGCGTAAAATGAATACTTTCAAACCAGCGTTCTTGCTCATACAAAGCCGAACCCATTCCAAACCAAGCGTCGTCCCAGTTTTCATCCAAAACTGTTGCTTCTCGGTAATGTTTGTAGGCTTCGTCGTATTGCTCCAATTTCTCGCAAGAAGCTCCCAAATGCGTATAAACCTCAGCCGTTGGGGCTTCGTGTTTCAGCACATTGGCGTAGCATTCTTTGGCGTCAATAAAATTATTGAGGTTCATGTAAGCATGAGCCAAATTGAACCAACCCGAAGCAAAGTTTTCTTTCACCGTAACGGCATAATCATACGCAAAAGCCGCATCTTGGTGCTTGCCGAGGCGGCTGTGAGTCATGCCCAACGCAAACCACGCAAAGTGCGAGTAAGGGTCATTATCAACTAATTCTTGAAAATAACTGAGGTTTTCTTCTAATTTATCGGCTTGTTCTAAGCAAAAAACTAACTCATAAAAAGCAATTTCTTCTTGAAATTTATTGCGGATAGCTTTTTTGTAGAAATAAGCCGCTTCTTCAAATTTCTGCCAGTTTTGGTAGGTTTGAGCAAGCTGAAAATAGACTGTTTCTTTTTCGTCAGATAATAATAATGCTTCACGCAGATGCTCAATGGCTTCTTCGTAATTGCCCATGAGGTTGCAAATTACGCCTCTCATGTATGTAATTTCGTTGTCGGCTGGGTTATAAGTGGCAGCAGTATCCAATACCTCCATTGCTTCGTCGAACTGCTCGTAATTGGCGTGAAGTTGCACTTTATCGAGTAATAATTCGAGCGAATAGGGGTATTGTTGAAGGCCAATTCGGCAGGCTTTCATTGCCATATCCCACTTGCTTTTGAGCAAATAGTATTCGGATAATTGTTCGTATGTTTCTTCGTCGAAGAAAATCGTTTCTTTACTTTTGAGCATTTCCTCAAAGCGTTCGGCCGATGCTTTCACATCAGCGTCATCGAAACCATCGAATCTGTCACTAAATTCGTGTTGCATGTAGAATTTCACTCAAAGGTTAAACAGCCCAACCAAGGGCTGCACATCGTGCTTAAAATTGATGGCCTTTTCACTTCATGTTATAACTTGATTAACGCTGGCAGGGTTCGGAACCCTGCCAGCGTTCAAAGTATTATTTGCTGATAATCAATAAAATAACATACAAGATTATTTGCCCCAATAAAACTATTAATAAATGTAAAAATTATTTATTAAATGTCAATAGTTTTCCAAAAATAAAAGTTCTGTTGGCTTTTTTTTCCTTAACTCTGAATTAAAGTTTTCTTTTGAAGAAAACTTCCCACTCGGCTAATTGTTTCGTCTAAGTCGGTAAATTGAAAATTAATTACTTCCTGAATCTTGTGATTCTCATAAGCAAATTTCGTGCGAGAGTTATGGGCGGTTTCTTTTGTAATTAATGGAGCTTTTTTTGTGAAGAAAGCTCGCAAGGCTTCGAGCCGCCACAAGATTTCGATGGCGAAAGGTGATAAGGTCTTAAAAGGTGCTTTTTTGCCAAAAACTGCTGCTATTTTCTCGAAAAATACTTTATATGTAGTAGTTCCACCGTTTAGAATGAAGCGTTCTCCGTTGATTGCGGAGGTAGTAAGTTTGAAAATAGCCGTCACAAGGTCGTTGACATCGACATAGTTGAGGTTGCCGTTGGTATAATATTTGTGCTGGTCATAAACGTACTTAAAGAGCTGCGTACTACTTTTGTGCCAATCTCCTTCGCCCAAAATAATTGATGGATTTACGACCACCACATTCAACCCTTCGGCTTCGCCTCGCCATACTTCAAGCTCGCCTTCGTACTTCGATTTTGCGTAATTTGAGTTAAGTGGCGAATCTTCCCATTTTTGATTTTCATCAATAATTCCACCATGCACATTTTCTGATGCTGACGTTGGGCGACCCAATGCCGCAATCGAACTTACATGACAGAGTTTTTTGATGTTTTTTTCCAAACAGATATTTACCAAATTGGCAGTTCCTTCTACGTTTACTTTAAACATAAGGTTGCGGTCTTTGGGAGCAAAAGACACCAAAGCGGCCGTATGAACTACAAAATCGTGGTTTTCGAGTGCGTTTTCAAGTGAATGTATATCTAAAATATCGCCTTCAATGATTTTGATTTTAGATATAATAGCCTTCAATAAAGATAAATCGCTGCCAGCACGGCATAATGCCGAAACCTCATAGCCCGCTTCAATAAATCGGCGAGCAGTGGCACTGCCAACTAAGCCATTTGCACCCGTAATAAGAACTCGATTCATGGTTTAAATAAGTGTATGATTGAGGCGGTACGCCGCCCGTTCGGAATGAGTGAATAACTTTGGGTTATTAATCATCGAATTTCTCTCAAAGCACAGTAGTTTTTATAGAAACACCGATAGCCAATATAAAGTTGACTATCGGTGCTTTAAATCTATTTATTTTGAAAATTATCTCGAATAGTTCGGAGCTTCTCTTGTAATCTGAATATCGTGCGGATGACTTTCTTTGATACCTGCGGCCGTGATTTTTACAAATTTGGCTTTTTGTAGAGTCGCAATATCGCCCGCACCGCAATAGCCCATGCCTGCTTTCAAACCTCCAACCATTTGGTAGATGATTTCGGCAGCACGACCTTTGAATGGTACACGACCCACGATTCCTTCGGGAACGAGTTTCTTAATGTCATCTTCGGCATCTTGGAAATAACGGTCTTTCGAGCCATCTTCCATTGCTTCTACTGAACCCATTCCACGGTATGTTTTAAATTTACGTCCTTCGTAAATTACCATTTCGCCTGGAGCTTCTTCTGTTCCTGCCAAAAGCGAACCAATCATAACCGTACTTGCACCGCCAGCGATTGCTTTCACAATATCGCCCGAAAAACGAATTCCACCATCGGCAATTACTGGAACACCGTATTTTGCGGCTGCTCTTGCCGAATCGGCAACGGCCGAAAGTTGTGGCATTCCGATACCCGCAATGATGCGAGTCGTACAGATACTTCCTGGGCCAACACCAACTTTTATGGCATCTGCACCTGCTTTGGCAAGGGCTTCGGCTGCTTCTTCGGTGGCAATATTTCCTACGATTACATCAATTTTGGGGAATGCTGCTTTGATGCGTTTGAGGGTGTCAATTACGCCTTTCGAGTGTCCGTGGGCGGTGTCGATACTTACTACGTCAACACCTGCTTTGATGAGGGCCGCTACACGCTCTTCGATATCGGGCGTTACGCCAACGGCTGCACCTGCAATCAGGCGACCCAACCTGTCTTTTGCGGCATTTGGGCGGTCTTTTTTCTTCAAAATATCTCGGTAAGTAATCAAACCGATGATTTTGTAGTCTTTATCGACAATCGGAAGTTTTTCGATTTTATAATTACGCAAAATGTCTTCTGCTTCGGCCAATCCTGCTCCTTCATGCCCAACGATGAGGTTATCTTTGGTCATAATATCAGTAATCGCCTTTGAAGCATCTAACTGAAAACGCAAATCACGGTTGGTGATGATACCTTTGAGTTTTTGATTTTCGTCAACGATTGGAATACCACCGATTCGGAACTCCTTCATGATACGAAGAGCATCGCCAACGGTTGCAGTTTCGTGCAGCGTAATTGGGTCGATAATCATGCCGCTTTCAGAGCGTTTTACCTTGCGAACTTGCTCGGCTTGCTGCTGGATGCTCATGTTTTTGTGAATAAAACCGATGCCGCCCTCTTGTGCCATTGCCACTGCCATTTCGTATTCGGTAACGGTATCCATTGCCGCCGAAATAAGTGGAATGTTTAATTGAATATTTTTTGTTAAAAATGTTTTCGTGTGCGTATCACGTGGAAGTACCTCGGAGTATGCTGGGACGAGCAGTACGTCGTCGTAGGTGAGTGCTTCGTAAAGCAGCTTTGTAGAATCTAACATAGCAAATAATTTCGTTTCTCTATTTGCCAAGCAAAATTACGGTAAATAATTGAAAACGACAATTTTATGCGAAAAATTTAATTTTTTGGTAATGTTAAGGAGGTAGCCCACGGTCGATGGTTCACTCCTAACGGAGCTTTTGATTTTCGCAGGAAGTAGTCTAATGTCGAAAATTAAAGATACGCATCAAGCTTTCAAAAGTGGGGTGTAGCTTCTTTGTATCGTTAGCCAAAAACAATAAAAACTATTTTTGAGGTTTAGACAAAACTCACCTTCCACACAACGAAAAATAGGTCATTATTTAACTTATTTTTTCGTGCTATCCATCTCTGAAATAGCGGCTTTGGTAGTAGAATCCTTATCGAAATATGCTTTTTTGTCTGCGTTGGTGGCTTTTTCTGGCGTTCCGAAAGTAATAAAACCTGCAAAATAAGCGATAGCCATTAAAACTAAGATGAGTCCAAAGCCCCAACCCCAAAACTTTTTATAGTTTAGGTTTTTTTCTTCCAATACTTCGCTGCTTTTTTCGATAATGGCTCGGTTTTTTTTGTTCATGGCGTTGTTTTTGTTAAAAATTTCTCAAATTGAAAGATACTTGTTTAGCACTTAAAAACACAATGAATGTGGGAATCATGTAAATATTTATCGGAATCTTGTAAGTATTCTATCATTATGTTCTCGCTCTTTTCATCGCAAATTTTTTATCTGTAAAAATCAGCGTTATTAATTTTATAAACACCGCAACCAAGTGTCGGCTTTTATAATTGCTGTATCATTTACAAATCGGAAACATTATCAAAATCACGGCAAACCAAGCCAAATAAATCTGCGGAAGCGAAAGACATACACTAACCGAAAAAAGCGGATTTAAGACAGATTTCACGTCAGAATCGGGTAATAGTGTCAGTAAATCGTAGGAAATCATAATTGTACTACCCACGCCCAACGTAATTTTAGGAGATTTTCCGACAAAAAATGTGAGCAAAATAATGGCCGCAATGACTTGAAACAAGAAAGTATAAAAACCAGTATCGAACCAAATACCGAGCGTAATAATAGTAAATTCCAAGAATATCAACCAAAGCCCATGAGTGAGTAAAATCGTTTATTTTTTTGATATTTTGCTGTTTTTGTGCCGAAATATAAGCCGAAACGCCTGATAAAAACACAAGCAGAAAGATGAGTAATTCATCGGCTAAAGACAAAGTAAGGTAGGTGCTTGCCAAATCGGTTGAGTTTTCGGCGAGGGCATTTTGCAATGACACATCTCGCACGTGGTCGAGAGCCACAATGACCATAACAAGGCCACGAACGACATCAATCGAAGTCATTCTTTTCATAGTTTGTCAAGAAAGTTTTTGTGTTTTCAGATAGATTAAAATTGCTGTTTTTTTGAAAGAAATTAGTCGCTTTACGAAAAAAATGAAACTATTTCTTTTAAAAGAACGAACGTTCATTTATTTTTGCAGTCGACATGAGAATCCGAAACGAACATAAAGAACAGATTGTGAAGCAAAAAGCCCTTGAATTGCTTGTAAGTCAAGGTTTTGAGGGATTTAGTATGCAGAAATTGGCACGAGCGGCCAATGTGTCGCCCGCTACGCTTTACATTTATTACAAGGATAAAGAAGATTTAATTGTAAGTATCGGGCGAGAAATTGCCGAAAAACACAACGAAGCGATTTTCAAAAACTTCGACCCTTACGCTCCGTTTGCCGATGGTTTGAGAATCCAATGGCAAAATCGGGCAGAATTTATGATGAGTCATAAACTCGAAATGGATTTTTATGAGCAGATAAAAAACTCTTCGTTTAGAGAGGCCGTTACCGAAAATATCGTGGCTGAATTTAGAGAAAAAATGCGAACTTTTATGCAAAATGCGGCTCAACGTGGCGAGATAAAAACATTGCCGATTGAGGTTTCGTGGTCGATTTTGTATGCTCCTCTTTATAACCTGATTCGTTTTCATCAAGAAGGAAAAAGTATTACTGGTAGCCCTTTTGTGCTGACCGATGAGATTCTATGGCAAACATTCGATTTGGTCTTGAAAGGAATAAAAAACTAAAAACGTATTTCCCAAAATAAACATTTTATTGACAAAAACATGAGTAACAATACAACGACAAAATTTACCAAATATCAGATTTTCATTATTGCGATTCTCACGATTTTACAGTTTACTTTAATTTTAGATTTCATGGTTTTGTCGCCTTTAGGGGCAATTTTGATGAAAGAATTGAGCCTTCAACCAAAACAATTTGGACTTGTAGTTTCGGCTTATGCCTTTAGTGCGGGTGCATCGGGGCTGTTGGCGGCTGGTTTTGCCGATAGATTTGACCGTAAAAAACTGCTACTTTTCTTTTATGTAGGTTTTGTTTTCGGCACAACTTTGTGTGCGATGGCAGATAGTTATGAGTTTTTGTTGATTGCCCGAATCGTGACAGGGATTTTCGGCGGCGTGATTGGCTCAATCAGCTTTGCGATTATCTCAGATTTATTCAAACTCGAACTTCGTGGGCGTGTGATGGGTTTTGTGCAGATGGCTTTTTCGGCAAGTCAGATTTTGGGTTTACCGATTGGTTTATATTTAGCCAACGCTTTTGGCTGGCACTCGCCGTTTTGGATGATTGTGGGTTTTTCGATAATCGTTGGCATTGCGATTGTGGTTTATATGCAACCAATTACTGAGCATTTGAAAGTGCAAAACGACCGTAATCCGTTTGAACATTTGTGGAAAACACTCTCGAAACCTGACTATTTAAGGGCATTTTTGGCAACAATCTTATTGGCGACGGGCGGTTTTATGCTCATGCCTTTTGGTAGTGCTTTTAGTATCAATAACTTAAAAATTGACATCAAAGATTTACCGATGCTGTATTTAGTAACGGGCATATTTACGATTACATTTGGGCCACTTTCGGGTAAATTGAGCGATAAGGTGGGCAAATATAAAGTATTTTTTGTTGGGTCAATCATCACGGTCATTATGGTTTTGGTTTATACTAACTTAGGACAAACGCCGCTTTGGTTAGTGATTGTTGTGAATGTGCTGATGTTTGCGGGAATTACGGCTCGAATGATTTCGGCTTCTTCGCTCATGACTGCCGTTCCGCAAATGCAAGACCGTGGGGCTTTTATGAGTATCAACTCTTCGATTCAGCAGATTTCGGGCGGTGTCGCTGCCGCTTTGGCGGGCGTGATTGTATCGGAAGGAAGCGATGGAACGATGCAAAATTATCCATTTTTGGGCATTGTGGTAGTTGTTTCGATGCTCATCACTATTGGAATGATGTATATTTTGAATCGACAAATTCAGAGAAAACAATTAAATAAATCTTGATTTACTGATATAGGGTTGTTAGTTCGGGTTTGTTTATTTGTAAAATAATTCAACCAAATTTGAAAAAGCTATGATTTGGGTATTTAAAACTACGATAAAAAATAAAATACAAGTGCGAAAAGTAACTCCATTGCTCAACGAACTTGTTTTGCCGTACGGAAAATGGAATTTTGATTTAGAAGATTGTGATAAAATCCTACGAATCGAAAACCGAGAAATGGAGATTTGTGAAAGCTTAATTGTAGAGCAATTAAGTGCTTTGGGCTACGGAATTGAGGTTTTAGAGTAGTATTTACAACATAGTCATCAGGGTAAAATAAAGATTAGAGATTAAGGAATGTAGATTGACGATTGTAGATTATTTGTAATAAAATCATTCTTAAATCTTCAATCTGAAATCCTTAATCTTCAATTTTTACTTCTAAGTCCTCATAGACGAAAATTATTTATTCAGATACTTCTTGCCGTTTGAATATTTCATGTCGAAACCAGCCTTAAATTTGGTGTTATCAAAATTGGCTTCATCACGAAATTCGGCATATTTAAAATCCGCTTGATTGCTGAAAGCCGTGTTTTTGAAAGTTACACGTTCGCTGAAATTTGTATATTTGAAATCAGCATAATTTTTGAATCTTACATCAAAAAAATCGGCATCTTGCTTGAAAGATGTATATTTGAAATTGGCGTAATCATCGAAATCTGATTTCGCAAAAATCACTTCTTGCTTAAAGTCAGCGTATTTGAAATTGGCATCTTTCGAGAATTTTGCTCCACCAAAAGAAACTTTTTCGGCAAAATTAGAATATTTGAACTCAGTTTTTCCTGCAAAAGAACAGTTTTCAAAAACCACCGCTTTTTCAAAATCAGTTGAATAGGTTGTTCCGTCGCCAATATTCCAGTTGATATTCCCATTTCCGATTTTACGGCTTTTTTCTTCTTCTAAATTTTTATAAGCAATCAAATTGCCTTTGAATGTACAGTTTTTGAACGAAATAGGCACTTCTACGTAGCTTTTGTATTCTTCGTAATTACCTTTATTTTTGATTCGTTTTTTGTTAGAAAGTTCGGTTAAATCCAAATCTCCAATAATTGTAGCATCTTGATAACCAACGAATTGCCCTTTGTCGATGGCTTCAAAAATAGTTTTTGCCGAAACCTCTTTTTGAGCCGAAACCTTCGTGCCGACGAGAGCAAAAAGCATTAAAATAAGTATCTTTTTCATAAATTAATGTTGAAATGTAATTTAACATAAGATGCAAAAGAAGAAAGAAGCGTTGCAGAAAAGACGAATTATTTTCAGAATAAATCCATTGGGTCATCTACGACTCTTAGATTTTCGTTGAAAGTATCAATAAAATCCGTGTCAGTTTGACTGATTTCAAAGTCGAAAACATCAAAATTCTCTTTAATTCGCTGCAAGTTAGCCGATTTTGGAATGCTCGAAACGCCGTGTTGCAAAGCCCAACGCAAAATAATTTGAGCGGGAGTTTTATCGTATTTTTTGGCAAGACTTTGAAGTTTCGGGTCGTTTATCCGCATACCACGCACGAGTGGTGTATAGGCTTGTAGCTGAATTTTTTTTTGTTTACAAACTTCCGCCAAATCTTTTAAATATAAATACGGACTAAATTCAACTTGATTGACAGCAGGAATAATGCTGCCGTAAGATTCGAGTTCGGTCAGAAATGGCACGAGATAATTTGCTACGCCTATTGCCTTAACTCGCCCTTCGGTATAAAGTTTTTCGAGTGCGAGCCAAGTGTCTTTTCGGGTTGCTTTTATTGGCCAATGAATGAGATAAAGGTCGATATAATCAATGTTGAGTTTTTTTAGACTTTCATCAAAAGCTCGGAGTGTTTTATCAAAACCTTGGTCGCCGTTATTAACTTTGGTTGTCACGAAAAGGTCTTTTCTGTCAATGCCACTTTCACGCACAGCATTGCCGATTTCGGTTTCGTTTTTATACATTTCGGCAGTGTCAATGAGCCGATAGCCAGTTTCTAAAGCCCACAATACGGCCTGTTCGGCTTCATGGTTATACATATCATAAACGCCCAAGCCGAGTAAAGGCATTTTATTGCCGTTGTTGAGAGTTGTATAGAGTTGGTTTTGATTCATATTTTCAAAATTTATTTACTCCCCCTTAGGGGTCTGGGGGTATTTTTCTAAACCCAAAAGTTTTTTTCCTAAATCATTTAACTCTGCTGTATCATACTTCGTTTTTTCCCAATTTCGAGGGTCGCCAGGGAATGCGTAGCCTTCGGGGGCGATACGATTTTTCCAAGAATTTACTCGCCAGTCACGGAGGGCTTCGTTGTCTTCTTCGGCAGGCATCATCGAAATATATTGAGCGATTCTGACCTTATCAGTCGAGTTATTCGGGCGAATACCGTGCGGTTGACTACTATTGAAAATCAATAAATCACCCGCTTCGAGTTTTACTTTCACGAGATGTTCTTCAAAACCAGTTATATCAGGTTGGAAACGATTGCGGTCTTCGGGCTGAGTCAGTTTCCAAGTATCATAAGTTCGGAAAAGCTCTGGAATACACTGAAAACCTCCCATATTTTCGTCGGTTTGGTCGGCCAGAGCCAAAACTCCTTGTACGTTTTGTGGTTTTGTTTCGGGGTCATAGTCCCAGTGAATAAAACCTTTATACTCAAATCCTGAGCGAAGCGGAAAATTAAGGTTTGCACGGTCAATCGTTACCCAAAGTTTTTCGGTTCCCCAAATATCAGTAAAAGCTTCATAAACTCGTTGCATTTGGCGGTTATTCCACAGGTGTTGGTTGTTATAAACTTCCACCATACCCGTGCCAGTGAGTTCCTTCATCTGCATTTCGGCACGTGGGGCGGTGTACCAAGTGTTTGGGTCGTTGGGAGATTTTTCTTCAAATTCCCAAATAAAATTGGCGGTTTGAAGTGCTTGTTCTCTTGGCACGGCATTCTTGATAATTACGTAGCCGTTTTCTACCCAAAACCTCCAATCGTCTTCGCTCAAAACTTTGAGTTGACCACCTTCTGCAAGGCTTGTACGGAGTTTAACCTGACTGCTGGTAGCAGTCGAAGGATTTCCAGGTTTATCAGTATGGTTTTTATTTGGCATCATGGTTGGTGCGGCCATTGTTGGAATCATTTGCATAGCTTATATTTATTTAATGATATTTAAGACTGAAATAATGATACAAATTTAGAAACTAAAATATCGCTATACTTAACCAATAATTGCCATTTTTTGAACAATATTGATTTTATGTGGATAATTATGTGGATGATTTATGAAAAATGTGCAAATTTGTGTTGGATGTATTGATTTTGGGCTTATACGATACGCCCCTACTGTATTATTAAAATGAAAATTATTTTAGAAGAATTTACAATTGATTCCGAAAGTTCGTTTCGGGTTTTTCGACCACGATTAAGTCAGGTTTTTTATTGGCATTTTCAC
>JBKBSS010000348.1:0-3316 GCA_046291385.1 Emticicia sp.
AAACCAAATTCAACTTTAATAAGTTGATATTCAAAGTCTATTTACTTTATGATTCATTCAAGTTGATAATTTACTTGGTAGTCTTAGCAAGTTTGGCTTAATTTGAAGTTGTATTCATCTTTTGAGCGATTCTGGAGAATCGTTCCACATTTTATGTCATTAGAAGTTTTTCTGAAAGCAATTCAAAGCGAAATTGCCAATACAAAATACGGAGAAAGTCCCGTTGAACTCTACGAACCCATCGAATATTTGATGTCGCTTGGTGGAAAAAAAATGCGTCCTTTACTAACTGTAATGGCTACCAATATTTTTGTTGATGATTGGCAAAAATCGGTAAAGCCCGCTCTTGGCGTGGAGGTTTTTCATAATTTTACGCTCATGCACGATGATATTATGGATGCTGCCCCACTGCGAAGAGGCAAGCCAACGGTGCATGAAAAATGGGATGCAAACGTGGCGATTCTTTCGGGCGATGTGATGCTCGTGTGTGCGTATGAGCTAATGACAGCCGTCGATGATAAAATTTTCAAGCACGTAATCAGAAGATTCAATCGCACGGCAGCCGAAGTTTGCGAAGGCCAGCAATGGGATATGAATTTTGCCACCCGAAATGATGTTACGGAAGACGAATACATCAATATGATTCGCCTGAAAACATCAGTTTTGCTGGGTTTTGCTTTGGAACTGGGCGGTTTAATTGCCGAAGCTGGTGAAGAAGCTACGCAGCTATTATACGATTTCGGAACAAATATCGGCATCGGGTTTCAGCTAAAAGATGACATTTTGGATGTTTATGGCGACCCCGAAAAATTTGGCAAACAAGTAGGTGGCGATATTATCGAAAACAAAAAAACGTGGCTTTTGCTAAAAGCCCTCGAAATCGGAAAAGGTACGGCACAAGAAACTGAACTACAAGCATGGATTGATGCCAAAGAGTTTGATAAAGACGAAAAAGTAAAAGCTGTAAGAGCAATTTACGATGCGTTGAATATCAGACAATTGGCCGAGCAGAAAATGAATGCGTTTTTTGATAAAGGTTTAGAAGATTTAGAAAAACTCAATGCTTCGGCTGAAAAAAAACAGCCCTTGATTGAGCTTACCAAACAATTAATAGAAAGAGAATCGTAATTAAGGAAGGCTTCGCTCAAAGCGAGGCCTTTCTTTGACTCAGTAGATAAACAAACAAATGGAGCAACTGACCGCAAATTTATTAATAATCATTGTTACAGTAGGCGTAAGTCTTTATGCACTAAGCAATCCAACCATGCTTTACAGTTGGATGATGAACCCCAAGGCCATTGACCGTAACCGTGAATATCACCGTTTTGTAACTTCGGGTTTTATTCATGCCGATTTTATGCACTTGTTTTTCAACATGTTCACTTTATATAGTTTTGGTGGATTTATTGAGCAGGTTTTCATTCAAAAGTTCGATAATGACCCTCGCCTCGGCTCGGTTGCTTATGTAATTTTTTATGTGGTTGCCATCGTAGTATCTGATTTATCGACATTTTTCAAGCATCGCAAAGACGGAAACTATAATTCTCTGGGAGCTTCGGGAGCGGTTTCGGCTGTAATTTTTGGAGCAATTTTGTTTATTCCAACTGCAAAGCTGGCGGTGTTTTTTATTCCGATGCCTGCTTTTATTTTTGCCATTCTTTATTTAGCGTTTACTTATTATGAAATGAAACGTGGCAATGGCTACATCAACCATTCGGCCCATTGGTGGGGAGCAGTTTTTGGCGTTGTAGTGATGATTGTGATGTATCCAGAAGTTGTGCCGAGTTTTATCAACCAAATTGCTAACTGGCGACCGTTTTAACATAAAATGTTTAAAATCCTGCAACAACCTTATCCTTTTGGCGAAAAATCAAATATTCGTTTACTCTTACAAAGTTTCGGAGAAGGTACTTTTATTGCACTTTTTTTGATATTTTTTCAACCTTTTGGTGTTTCAGACTGGCAAGACCCCAACAAAAATTGGTATTTAGCTGGTTATGGATTAATTACTACTCTGTGCGGAATTATTCTGAGATTTGTAGTTTTCAAAACATTCTCCAAATACCACAGCGAAGCCACTTGGAATGTCGGAAAAGAAATTCTTTCGATAATGATGCTTATTCTGATGATTGCGGCTGGAAATGTGGTATTTAGCAATTTTGCTTTTGACTTAAAAAGTGGCTTAGGTAACTTTTTGGGGATGCTTTTGGCTGTAATGATTATTGGCATTTTTCCTGCAACTTTTGGTGTAATGCTTAATTATATCGTTCAACTCAAGAAATATAATCAGCCAATTGTTGTTCACCATCACACGCCCGAAATTGTTTTAGAAGAGCAGATTTCTGAAAGCAAGTTGCAGAACACTACCAGTTTAAAATTAATTGCCGAAAACGAAAAAGATTCGATAGAATTAAACCCAGATTCGCTTTATTTTATCGAATCTTCTGATAATTATTCAACCATTTATTACGAAAAAGACGGAATGCCGCCCGCAGGTAAACTCCAAAAGGAACTCTTGCGTAGTAGTCTGACAAGGCTCGAAAGCCAAATTTCTTCCAAAAACATTGTGCGTTGTCACCGCTCATTTATTGTTAATCTTGATAAAGTCGAGAAAGTAACGGGCAATGCCCAAGGTTATAAACTTCATCTCAAAGCTCCCGAATTGCTCGTGCCAGTTGCCCGCAAATACTCAGAAATTATTGAGCGACTAAAATAAGCCTTTGTCAATCATCCCAAGCTTTTGTTAATCCTCCCGTAGCTTTGTCAAACTTCCCAACTATTTGATAATCAGCCCTTTAATTTGCCCCTATTTTTTAGCTGTTCTACATTTGTGTCATTCAAAAACGCAAAAAATTAATACGAAAAATATGGAAACGCTTATTTACAAATCTTCAATCGCTGTTCATGTCTTGTGTGGAATTTTATCATTGGCTGCTGGTTTGGTTGCCATGATTGCCAACAAAGGCGGAAAAGTTCACAACCGTGCAGGCATCGTTTTTTATTGGTCGATGTTTATGATATTCGTCACGACAATGCTCTTTTTTATACTTTATCCGACTAACTTAAAGTACCAATTTTTCTTGGGAATCGGTATCGTGAGTTTTTACCCAAACTGGTCAGGTAAAAGAATGCTGGCTATGAAAAAAGGTTTAATTCCGACGTTAACAGATAAAATCGGTGCGTGGTTAATTGGTTTTTCGGGTCTATCTATGTTGGCTTATGGTGCTTATCTGACTGCAAATCCAGCCAAAGGTTTTGGTGGTTTAAACATCCTTTTCTTTATTTTCGGAACAGTAAGTTTATTAAATGCTTACGG
>JBKBSS010000349.1:0-3245 GCA_046291385.1 Emticicia sp.
CGAAAGCAACAGTGGGTTTGATATTTTCGTTGACTCACTGATTCCGTTTTTTAGTACCAGAACCAACCTTTTAAATCAATTTCTGAAGCTAAAATTTGATGAATTGATGCTGCACCTTCTCGACCTCGACCGTAGCAATCAATTCCGCATCACGCTATTTAATATTTATCAAGGACAAAAAGTTGACTTATCATTTTTCCTTGAAAACTATTACCTCAAACCTTTATCTGTCAATGAATTAGCACGTATTTCTGGTCGAAGTCTTTCTGCTTTTAAGCGTGATTTTGAACTACAATTTAATACTTCTCCAGCCGTTTGGATAAAAAACAAACGCCTTGAATACGCCTTTTTTCTTCTACAAAATTCGCAAAAAAACGTTTCCGAAATAAGCCTCGAAATCGGCTACGAAAGCGTTTCTCACTTCATCAAAGCCTTCAAAGAAAAATACGGTTTTACGCCCAATAAAATTAATTAAACCAAAAACGCTATTTTTTGGGCGTTTGGCGTTATGCGAGTTTGAGTATTTTAGCTCAATTTTGCATTGTTAAATTTTCTAAAAATGTCTGCGGACAAATTCCAAAATAAATATCGCATTCCTTCGGCTCGACATCCTAATTGGGATTACGGCACAAATGGAGCATATTTCATAACGATTTGTACGAAAAATCGGCAATATTTTTTTGGAGAATGCGAAAAAGGCAAGATGAAATTATCGACCGTCGGTGCGATTATCCAAGGTTTTTGGTATGAAATTCCTAAACATTTTCCATTTGTTGAATTAGGTGAATTTGTGGTTATGCCTAATCATATTCATGGTGTTTTGATTTTGAATAAAAACGGTTTTGATGAAAATGTTATTGATTCCATTGATAATATCATCGAACCCATTAACCCCATCGACCCTGTAGAGACGTTGCATTGCAACGTCTCTACCGAGAACAAAAACGAATTTTATCAAAAAATATCACCAAAATCTGGGTCGATTTCAACTATTATTCGGTCATACAAATCCATTTGCACCAAACACATTCATGCGACATTTCCAACATTGAATTTTGAATGGCAAACACGTTTTTGGGATAATATTATTCGTGATGAGGAGGCATTTAACATTATTAGCCAATACATTATCAATAACCCCTTGAATTGGGAAGATGATAAATTTTTCGGGGAAGAAATGCAACCCGAATAAAGACGGTTGGTAGAGACGTTGCAATGCAACGTCTCTACGGCGAACAAAAAACAACGCATTAAAACAATTAAAAAATATGTCAGCACCAAAATCATTATTTGACAAAGTATGGGATGCCCACGTTGTTCGTAAAATCGAAGACGGCCCCGATGTTTTTCTTATTGACCGCCACTTCATTCACGAAGTAACGAGTCCAGTTGCCTTTTTGGGTCTCGAAAGCCGTGGTTTGGGCGTACTTTTTCCAAATCGCACATTCGCAACTGCCGACCACAATACACCAACAATCAACCAACATTTACCAGTGCAAGACCCACTTTCAGCCAATCAGCTGAAAGCTTTGGAAACAAACTCGGCTAAATACGGCATTTCTCACTGGGGATTAGGTCACGCAAAAAATGGTATCGTTCACGTAGTTGGACCAGAAAACGGTATCACACTTCCAGGAATGACCATCGTTTGTGGCGATTCGCATACTTCTACGCACGGTGCTTTCGGAGCGATTGCCTTCGGAATTGGTACTTCTGAGGTAGAAATGGTACTTTCTTCGCAATGTATCATGCAGCCAAAACCAAAGAAAATGCGTGTAACTATCAATGGTCAATTGGGCAAAGGCGTATTACCAAAAGACGTAACGCTCTTTATCATTTCAAAACTTTCGGCGGCGGGTGCAACTGGCTATTTCTGTGAATATGCAGGCGATGTTTTTGAAAATATGAGCATGGAAGGACGTATGACAGTTTGTAATATGTCAATCGAAATGGGTGCGAGAGGTGGCATGATTGCTCCTGACGAAACTACTTTCGCTTACCTAAAAGGCAGAGAGCAAGCTCCAAAAGGCGAAGCTTGGGAAAGAGCTTTGGCGTACTGGAAAACCCTCAAAACCGACGAAGGAACAGTTTTCGATATTGAATATAGCTACGATGCGGCCGAAATTGAGCCACAAATTACTTACGGAACAAACCCAGGTCTCGGAACAGGTATTTCTCAAAATATTCCACAAGCTGCCAACGTACTTGATGGAGCGGCTTCTTATGCAAAATCATTGAATTACATGGGTTTTGCGGAAAATGAGCAAATCATCGGAAAAGAAATTGATTATGTTTTCTTGGGAAGTTGTACAAACGGACGTATCGAAGATTTCCGTGCTTTTGCATCAATCGTGAAAGGACGCAAAAAAGCGGATAACGTAACGGCTTGGTTGGTTCCAGGTTCGCACATCGTTGAGGCTCAAATCAAAGAAGAAGGCATTTTGGATATTTTGACCGAAGCAG
The DNA here is from genome assembly GCA_046291385.1 of Emticicia sp. Classification (GTDB taxonomy): domain Bacteria; phylum Bacteroidota; class Bacteroidia; order Cytophagales; family Spirosomataceae; genus Emticicia. Next base: position 2,464 of record JBKBSS010000349.1, read on the forward strand.
GTTTTGCTTTACGTCAGCCAGGTTGTTCGGCGTGTTTGGCAATGAATGATGATAAAATTCCTGCTGGGAAATACGCAGTTTCAACATCAAACCGAAACTTTGAGGGTCGTCAAGGGCCAGGTGCAAGAACACTTTTGGCTTCGCCGTTGGTTGCAGCAGCAGCGGCGGTTACAGGAAAAGTTACTGACCCAAGAGAATTTCTCTGAGCTTTTGGCAATTGGCTATTAGCTTTTGGCTACATACAAAAATATTAATATACAAAGCTAAAAGCCAAAAAATAATCGCAAAAATCTAAAACTATGCGAGATTACAAAAAATATACTATTTGGCAAGAAGGACATCAATTAACGCTATCTATCTATAAAATAACTTATAAATTCCCGAAAGAGGAACTATATGGAGTTACAAGTCAGATACGTAGAGCGGTAAGTTCTATCCCGACCAACATAGCGGAAGGCTGTGGTCGTGATACAGATTTAGATTTCAGAAGATTTTTAATAATAGCTTTAGGCTCTGCAACTGAAGTCGAATATCTTTTATTATTAAGTTTTGGACTCAACTATATTGAGGAGTCAGAATATACCGAAATGAACGCTAAAATAGTTGCATTAAGAAAGCAATTAAGAAATTTAATAGATAAACTAAAATAATTTGCTTTGGTAATTAGCCAAAAGCTAAAAGCCAATAGCCAAAAGCAAGTACAAAAATGGCATACGATAAATTTACAGTACTCAAAAGCACCGCAGTTCCGATGCCAATCGAAAATGTGGATACTGACCAAA
>JBKBSS010000350.1:0-3238 GCA_046291385.1 Emticicia sp.
TAAGGGAATATCCAAGGCCAAAGCCATTGCTTTTGCAAACGATGTACCGACCAACAAAGAGCCTAAAAGTCCCGGCCCACGAGTAAAAGCTATGGCATTTAGGTCTTTTTTTGTTATATTCGCAACTTGTATGGCCTTGTCAACCACCCTCACGATGTGTTGTTGGTGAGCTCGGGAGGCAAGCTCAGGCACAACGCCCCCATAAAGTTCATGAATTAGTTGTCCAGCTACAATGTTGGAGCGGATTTTGCCGTTAGAAATAACAGCGGCCGACGTGTCGTCACACGAAGATTCGATTGCTAAAATATTCATAGTCCACGGCGGAATGCCGCCCAGTCGATAGTTTATCGACTTATTTTTTAAATAAAACACAAAATTAGCACTATTTGTAACACAATTTTGAAAATTGTGCTTAAATAAAAAATGAAAAAGCAAGTTAAAAACTTGCTTTACAAAATGGGTAAAGTCATAAAAATAATCACTCTCACGCTTATTTCTCTCATCGTCGTTGCGATGATGAGCGGCTTGTTAGTGTTTACGCCCGTACCAAAAACTTTGCTCATTCTGATTGCTCTCTTGCTGGGTAGCTTGGTTTGGGGCTATTACTCAAAACGAGCTATTTCTACGATTCTCCTGCAGCTTCTGTTAGGGTTCGGATTGGTGTTTTATGCCATGCAATTGCCTCAGTTTCAGACTACTACCTTACAGAAAGCCACCGAATTATTATCCCAAAAATTAGGCTCAAAAGTTACTATCGAAAAGGCTCGAATGACTTGGTTTGATGAAATTACGCTCGAAAACATCACGATTTATGACCACAAAAACCGTGAAATGATTTTCGTGAAAGAGCTGTACGTCAACTGTAAAACCAATTTTGGTTTTAGTTGGGAGAAGATTCTGACCTTTGATAATAACCTCGATTACGTAATGATTCGTAATCCGAGAGTAAAACTTATTTACGAACCAGATGGCGATTTGAATATTGATAAATGGCTTGCCAAAATAGATGAATTGACCGCCTCGACAGATACAACTAATCGTCTAAAAGGCGAGCATAACACGCCATTTACAATTGATGAAGCCTATATTCAAGATGGTACTTTTACGCTGGCTGACCCCCAAGAAGCACGTTTTCCGAAAGAAGAATTTGATTATAACAACTTTACTATCAATGATTTACACGGAAATTTAAAAAACTTCTTCGTTATGGGTGATACGATTACTTTTGGCATGAAAAATATGCAGGGAGTCGAACGCCGTAGTGACCTCAAAATCAAACAAATAAATACCGATTTCTTTTATTCTCGAAAATCAATGCGGTTGAATGATTTGTATGCAAAAATCAATAATTCGACCCTCAGAAATTCGGTTATTTTCAATTATGATAGTCCACGAGACTTTGGTGATTTCAACGAAAAAGTAGTGCTGATTGGCAATCTAAAAGAGTGCGAAATTGATGCCCAAGACCTCGGTCGATTTGCTACCGATATGTATGCTTATCGGGAAAATTACTTGCTCAATGGCGATTTCAAAGGCACGGTTCACGATTTTCTGATAAAAGATTTCAAGCTAAAATTTGGTAAAAATAGTTTTCTTGACGGCGACATTGCCTTTAAGCACTTGCCCGATTTGTATAAAGCTGACATGGACTTAAATTGGCGAAATTCGCAAATTGATGCTACCGATGCCCGCCAATATGTGGGCGACTCGCTTTACAATTCGCAAGTAAATAAGTTTGGAATTGTCAATTTTGCGGGTACTTTCAAAGGCGTTTATAATGATTTTGTGACCAATGCCAATTTCAAATCGGCCATGGGAAATGTGGCTGGAAATATCAAAATGAAACTCCCAACCAACGGTGCTTTGCCAACTTACGACGGCTCGCTGACGGTCGAAAATTTTGATTTAGGAAAACTGGTCGAAGAATCAGAGCTTTTACAAAAATTATCTTTTGCAGGAAAAATTCAAGGCAAGGGCTTCACAATAAAAGATGCGGCTCTTGATTTCGATGGAAAAGTAAATCATATTTGGTTTAATGGCTACGACTACAAAAACATCTATGTAGATGGTAAAATGAGCCAGTCGCTTTTTGATGGAAAAGTGAGCGTAAAAGACACAAATTTGGCTTTTAATGTGAGCGGAAAAGTCGATTTTGCAAAAGCCTTGAATAAATTTGATATTCACGGAGTCTTACAAAATGCTAATCTTAGACCGCTCGGTTACTCAAAAAATGATGTGAAACTTCGCTCCGAAATCAACCTCAATTTTCAAGGAAACGAACTTGATAATTGGCTCGGAGAAGCCAAATTTTTGAAGACGGTTTTGCAATATGACAAACGCCAATTGGGCATTGACTCGCTTTTTGTAACTTCCGAATTATCAGACGTTTCCCGAAAAATAAGCCTACTTTCTGAGTTCTTTAATGTTGATATTTCGGGAAAATTTACGCCAAGCAAAGTTATTGCTGACGTCACTCGTTTATCGAAAGAATATACCCAATATTTTTACGATAAAGAGCAAACTCGCCTTGATTATTACGCACAGTTGCCGTATGCCGATATAGCCAACAAATATGAGTTAGATTATAAAGTTACTTTCAAAAAATCAGACCCGTTTTTTGCTTATTTCTACCCTGATATTTACGTTTCGCACGGTACAGAATTAAGCGGAAATCTGAATATTAGAAATACGGCTGAGTTATCTTTGGCAGGAAAAATCGACACGCTTCGCTACGGAACTTTGGCTTTTTATGGCAATAACCTTGATTTTAATACTTCAAAAGAAGCAACTTCGCCAAAGATTTTGACCTCCTTGATTTTCAATTCGGCTACTCAAAAGTTGGGCGATATGACCCCGACCGAGAAAATCGAAGTTTCGGGAATGTGGGGACAGGGAAACGTGATTGAATTTGATGGCCGAATTAGACAACAAAATAGCTCAAACAAAGCTCAAATGTTTGGTAAATTGGCTTTCTTATCAGAAGGTTTCGATATTACTTTCAACCCAAAAAACACCAAACTCGACCTTCTGGGTAGCCAATGGATGTTGGGTAAAAACAATTTGATTAATATTAAAAACGATGATATTTGTTTCCAAGATGTGGCTTTATCGAACCAAAATCAGAGTGTTTCGCTGAATGGTTCATTTTCTCCCGATTCTACGGTTGAATCGTTTGTTGATATTCGAGATTTTGATTTACAAACCCTCAAGCCAATTTCTAACCTCGACTTAAAAGGCA